>JAUWLS010000027.1 GCA_030613565.1 Candidatus Shapirobacteria bacterium
CGTTCTGCCACTCTCTCTGAGTTTGGCATTAGAAAAGTTGAACAATTCCTAAATGTTAAAAATCTTTATGAAGAAAGCTACGAGACCATTCATTACATTGAAAATGCCATCAAAGCCAATGCTATCTTCAAAAAAGACAAAGACTATGTCATTAAAGATGGACAAGTCATAATCGTCGATAGTTTTACTGGCCGACTAATGCACGGTCGTCGCTGGTCCGATGGTCTTCACCAGGCAGTTGAAGCCAAAGAAGAGGTTGCTGTCCAAAGAGAATCCCGCACCCACGCCACTATCACCTTCCAAAACTACTTCAGGCTCTACATCAAACTTGCCGGTATGACCGGTACTGCTGCCACTGAGTCTGAAGAGTTTAGAAAAATCTATAACCTTGAAGTTCTTGTTGTTCCTACCCATCGCCCCATTGCTCGAATCGACGAATCTGACTTTATCTTTAAAACCCAAAGAGCAAAGTACGCTGCCCTGGCTTCTGAAATTGCCGACTGCCACAATCGCGGTCAGCCTGTCCTTGTTGGTACTACTTCTGTTGAAAAAAACCAGATTGTTTCTTCCCTTTTAAGAAACAAAAAAGTTCCTCATCAAATCTTAAACGCCAAAAACCATCTAGAAGAAGCCAAAATTATCGCCAATGCTGGACGCCTTAAGGCTGTCACTATCGCCACCAATATGGCCGGTCGAGGAGTCGACATTAATCTAGGCGGTGCCAAACCTCAAAAAACGAACAATAAAGTAAAATCTACCTGGGAAAAGGAAAGAAAAGAAGTTGTCGAACTTGGCGGTTTAAGAGTTATTGGAACTGAACGCCATGAGTCTCGCCGAATTGACAACCAGCTAAGAGGTCGCTCTGGTCGCCAAGGTGAGCCTGGATCATCCCAATTCTACGTTGCTCTAGATGATGACTTAATGCGCGTCTTTGGAGGTGAACAAATCAGCTCCTTAATGACTCGTTTTAAAATGCCTGAAAACGAGGCCATCACTCACTCCATAGTCAGTCGTGCCCTTGAGCAAATCCAAATCAAGGTTGAAGGTTTTAATTTTGATGCCCGAAAAGCAGTTGTTGAATACGACGATGTTTTAAATAAGCAACGCGATCTGGTCTACACTTTAAGAGCCTCAATCTTAAACCAATCTCAAAAAGACCCTAAAGCTTTAACTAAAGAAACTTTTAAACGTCTTAATGCTCAAGTTGATCAAATTGTCACCCTAGCAACTCCCGTTGATACCAAAGAAACAGACTGGAAGAAGGCTGTCCTAGAATTCAATGAAATTATTCCCTTCTCCTCTAATCAAGATCGCAGTCTTTTGAAAAACAAACTCGAAAAACTAAAAGATCCCAAGCAATATCTTAAAGATCTTTTAGAAAAAGGATGGAAACAAAGAGTTGAGGCTCTTCCTAAAGGTCTTGATATTCAAATCCTAAAAGAACTTTCCATTATGACTCTAGATAATCTTTGGGTAGACCACCTTTCCGCCCTTGATTCCCTTCGCTCAGGAGTTCGCCTTCAGGGTTATGCCCAAAAAGATCCTTTAGTTGAATACCGAAAAGAAGGTTTTGAAATGTTTCAGCGCCTCATGGGAAGATTTGAATATAATCTTTCCCGCCGAATCTTCAGAGTTCAAGTTCAGTCAGTCCCCAAACCTTCTCCTGAAAAAAACCTATCTGAGGGCAGGGGAGACGGACTTAAAAAAGCTCCTTCTCAAGGCCAACCTTCAGCACCTCAAGCCCATAAACCAATACCCAAAAAGACCACTAAGGCTCCAGGAAGAAATGATCCTTGTCCCTGTGGGTCAGGCAAAAAGTACAAACGTTGTTGCTACCTTAAAACTGGCTAAAGATACACAGTTATTGTAAACAATATCTACAATTACCAATATGACAAACAAATCTAAGCATAGACTACAACTCAAAACCCTTAAGAATTTTGGAATTGTTGGTAGTGGTTTCTCAACGAGATAATTTATCCATTTCAAAAAGCCAATTGAGTAGTAAATAGTCGTCGCTATCTAGATATCCAATATATATTCCCCAAGCTGACACCTGTGATTAACACAACTTTCTTGTTTTTCATAAAAGTAATAATGCTAATTCTTGTAAAATCCCAGTGGAAATATTGTTGTTACTGGGAATAATAACCGAAGTTCCCAAACATTGACTAATTCGAAAAATATTCATTAAAGCTTTGTCGGCTGACCACATATAATATGGTTCGGCAGGATACATTGGCATGCGATCTTCATAACTTAAAGCCACGATTTTGTCATACAGCGGATTTAATCCTGAAACGTCAACCCAATATGGGTGTCCTCCACCAGATTCGCGTTTGCTTAACTTGATACCCATCACCTCCATAAAGTCGATAATATTAGTTGATCCATAAACTAGGGCCTCTGGTTTGTATTTACTACTTTCCAGTAATCTTAGTTCATTTTCAACATACGAAATTGCCTTTTGAAGTTCATCTTCACTTGGATGATGGCTTTGAGAAAAATTCTCTTGCATAAAATATGTGCCGGTTTTGAACAAGTGTGTTTCATAAATATCTTTATCTTTACCAACCACAACTTGAACACTACCGCCGCCAATATCGGAGACGGCAATTGTTTGCCCAGGAAAATCTTTGGATACTGATCTGAAATATATTTCAGCTTCTTCTTTGTGGTCCAGTACCTCTAGGGCCAACCCTGTGCGCTCCAAAATCTCATCCAGTACTTCTTTTGAGTTAACTGCTTTACGAATAGCTTCAGTAGTCACTGCTCGATATTTCTGAACCTGTAGTTTCCCCATCTGTTTTTTGAATTTATTCAATGCCTCCACAGTAGTTTCGACTGCCCTGCGGATAATCATTCCATTTGACTTATCTAAGTCTCTACCGAGGACAGTTAATTCTTTCTGACGATCAACAACAGTCGAATTTAACGATTCATCAAACTCTCTGACTTCAAATTTACTTTTAAGGGTCCCGACATCAATTACTGCGGTACGAACTTTCTTAGGCACAAACATATTATATATAAAAGTATATCAAATATGTAGCTGTTGAATTATGGATCTAGCTGGTCCACGTTTAATTTCAAAAAATGTCACTACCCCGAGTACGATTAGTCCTTGTTTTTCTGCCTGTTTAGCTTTAGAATCTTTCTATCTCTCTTAGAGTTTCCGGATATTTTGCCGTGCTAAAAAATTTAAAAAAGTTTTACCAATTCTTATTTACCTATCCCAAGCCATTTATTGGCTTTCTATTTGCGCTGCTTGGACTCTCTATTACTCAAAACATCCAACCTTATTTCTACAAGCTCTTTATTGAGGCCGCCCCCAGTTTAGACAAAGATCTTCTTATTAAACTTCTTGTTGTCTTCATTTCAGTTAAACTCGCCAACCTACTCTTTGACATTTTGACCTACATGATTGGAGATTTAGCTCTTTTTCCCGCCTCCAGAGATGCTCGTGTCGCCGTTGTAAAAAAGATACAAGACCTTGATTTTGCCTACCATACAGAGAAAAGTACAGGCTCTCTTATCAGTACAATCCGTCGTGGAGATTCCGCCTTCTTCTCTCTCTTTCATTCCAATATCCGAATTATTAGAATCATAATTGGTTTTATTATCGCTCTAACTTACTTTTCTTTCACTCATCCTGCCATCGCTGTCCTTATCTTTCTCTCCATCACGATAAATCTATTTTTAGGTAAGTTTTTAATCAAAAAGAACATTAAAACTCGGGTAGATTTCAATAAGACCGAAGACAAGGTAACCGGTGTTATTGTCGACAACTTATTAAACTACGAAACCGTAAAATACTTTGCCAAAGAAGACTGGGAAATAAGGCGTCTTAATAGAAAGTTTGTTCCTTGGATGAAAAAACTTTGGGATTACTCCATGTCTTTTAGATACTTTGATATTGGTATCGGTCTTCCTGCTAACTTAAGTTTCTTTTTAATTCTCCTTTTTGCTATCAACCAAACTATTAAGGGAGCTTATTCTGTTGGAGACCTGGCTCTAATCATTGGATTTTTACAAAACTTCTTCGGTCAATTTTTTGACCTTCTTTGGGGTTCCAGAGAAATTGCCAAAAACTTTACTGATCTTTCCAAATATTTCTCTATCCTTGATCAAAAAGTTCAAGTAAAAGATCCCAAAAGAGCAATTCGTCTTAAAAAAGTCTCTGGAGAAATTAGTTTTGATAATCTTTCGTTCTCTTATCCTGAGGGAAAAAGTGAAGCTATAAAAAATATGGATCTTCAAGTAAGACAAGGTGAATCTATTGCCTTCGTTGGTCGTTCTGGTGCTGGAAAGAGCACTATTGTTAAACTTCTCATGCGTTTTTATGACCCTCAAAAAGGCTTAATTAAAATAGACGGAGTCGACATAAAAAAACTAAAAAAATCCCACCTTCGATCTTTTGTTGGAATTGTTCCTCAAGAGCCCATCCTTTTCAATAACACCATTGCCTTTAATATTGCCTACGGTCTTTCTCGTCCCAAACTTCAAGAAATAAAAGCTGCAGCTAAAATGGCCAATCTTTCTGATTTTATTGAAACCTTACCAAAAAAGTATGAAACCAATGTTGGTGAAAGAGGAATTAAACTTTCCGGTGGTCAAAAACAACGTCTAGCTATTGCTAGAATGATTCTCTCCGACCCCGAAATCATTGTCTTTGACGAAGCCACTTCTAGCCTTGATTCTGAATCTGAAAAACTCATCCAAGATGCTTTCTGGAAAATGAGTCAAAATAAAACCACCATCATCATTGCCCATCGCCTCTCTACTGTCATGCGTGCTGACAAAATTGTTGTCATGGAAGATGGAAAGATTGAGGAGGTTGGATCTCATCGATCTCTTCTCAGAAACCCCAAGAGTCTCTATCGCCATTTCTGGAACCTTCAGCTAAAAAAGATCTAACTTGTGTTAAACTATTTAACTTATTTTTTCCTGATCTTTTCTAAAATATGAACATCAAAAAAACTCTTTTCTTAGGATTAATTTTACTTTCATCTACTTTCTTGCTTTCTTCATGTAATCAAAAAACTCCTGATTTAGATGTTAATTTACAAGCAGACGAACAGGAATCTGCTCAAAATACCCAAAACCAAGATATGAACAATCAAAACCCAAACCAAGCTGAGTCCCAAAAAGACTATAGCCAAGAAAAAGACTTAAAAGTTGAACTAAAAACCTCAAAAGGAACAATGAAACTGGCTCTTTTCCCTCAAGTTGCTCCTATAACTGTCAACAACTTTCTAAACAAAGCCACCTCTGGTTACTACGATGGTTTAATTTTTCACCGTGTCGAAGACTGGGTTATCCAGGGAGGAGATCCTCTTGGAACCGGTACTGGCGGTGGACAAATCCCAACCGAGCTATCCGAAGAACCCTTTAAAGAAGGAAGTCTTGGTGTGGCCCGTGGAGGAAACATTGAAATTTCAAATGATTCTCAGTTCTTCATCTGCATTGATGACTGTGCTTGGTTAACCGGCCAGTACACTGTCTTTGGAGAAGTGTTGTCTGGAATGGACATTGCCAAAAAGACTGCCATTGGTGACAAAATCCTATCCATCACCATTTCTTCTAGTGAAACAGGACAAGTAAAAGAAAAAGATGTCCTAGCAGAAACCTCAGATCTTGCCGATGACGGCAAACCTATTATTTATCACTCTCAAACCTGCAGTCACTGTAAAGTGCTTTTAGAACATCTTGAAGAAAATAGTCTAACCCAAAACTTTACCCTCAAGGATGTCTCTATAAAAGCAAACCAAGATGAAATGAAAACCAAGGCCGCAGACTGCAATCTGGACACTAGTAAAGGCATTGGCGTTCCTTTCCTTTTTGATTCTGGAAAATGCATTATGGGTGACCAACCCATCATAGACCACATTGAAAGCTGATAAACTAAACTGTGAGCAAAAAGAAAATTTCTTCTGAAAAGAAAAGTTTCCGTTTAACTCCCAAAAAGATAATTCGTTGGATAATTTTTCTTACCCTTATTTACTTTCTTGTGGGTCTTCTTTCTGAATCTGCCCCTCAAGAAATCAATCTTTCTGTTTTAGGTGAAACAAACAATCTAAAGCTTGAAGAGGAAGTCGAAGACAAACTCCCCGCTTATTTTCAGTCTCTTCCCCAAGAAAAACAAGAAATGTTAGAAAAAACCTACGATGATTTAAAAGAAAAAACAGATTCTTTTAAAGATTCATTAAATGGCTTTCCTCAAAAACAAATTAATCAAATTAAAAAAGATATCGTAACCGAAATCTATACAAAAATAGTCGAAGAATGGTAGAAAATTCATCTCTAGAAGGTCTAATATCCCGCCTAAGCTCTCTTAAAAAGAAACTGGACCTTAGTGAAAAAAAAGAAAAACTTTCAACTTTGAAGGAGGAGTCTGCTGATCCCAATATCTGGGACAACAGAGAAAAAGCTACTAACCTTTTCAGAGAAATCTCTCAAATTGACCAAATCATAACCGAACTAGGTCAAATTGAAGATTCCCTTTCTTCCTTAAAAGAAATTGAAACTCTTTTATCTGCCCAACCTGATCCAGGTCTTACAAAAGAACTCAAAAGAGATCAACGAAAGTTAATCAAACAAATTGACAAGCTTGAACTCAGTGCTTACCTTTCTGGTCCTCATGACTCAAAGGGTGCCGTTCTCTCTATTCATGCCGGCCAGGGCGGAACTGAAGCCATGGATTGGTCTTCCATACTTCAACGCATGTATATTCGCTACTTTGAAAAAAAAGAATGGCCTTATCAGGTCATGGACATGGTTTCAGGTGAAGAGGCTGGAATTAAATCTACCTCTATAAAAGTCGATGTTCCCTACGCCTATGGATATCTTAAGCATGAATCAGGAACCCATCGTCTCGTTCGCCTTTCTCCTTTTAATGCTGATGCCCTCCGCCAAACCTCTTTTTCAAAAGTAGAGGTTATTCCAATTTTTAACAAACTTGAATCTATTGAAATTGATCCTTCAGAAATTGATTTTCAAGCCTTCAGGGCCGGTGGAGCAGGTGGTCAGAACGTCAATAAGGTTTCTACTGCTGTTCGTTTAACCCACAAGCCCAGTGGTATTGTCATCTCTTGCCAAACTCAACGATCTCAAGAGCAAAATAGAGAAACCGCCATGCAAATTCTTTCTGCCAAGCTTTGGAAGATAAAAGAAGAGAACAGACTTTCTGAAACCAAAGATATTAAAGGAGAAAATAAAAATGCTTCCTGGGGCAACCAAATCCGATCCTACGTTCTCCACCCCTATAAAATGGTTAAGGACTTAAGGACCAGACATGAAACAAATGATCCCCAGTCA
>JAUWLS010000007.1 GCA_030613565.1 Candidatus Shapirobacteria bacterium
TTGTTGTTTTTGCTTTATAATTTCTTTTATGGAAAGTACTCGTTGTTTTTACTTCTATTTCATTTTATCAATATTGTCTGTTCTTTTTTTTCTATTTCCAGATCAAGTTCTGGCTCATTTTTTTTCTGAGGAATTCGATTCCATCAATACAGACTCTTGGGTTTTGTATGAGAATGATGGTGTGGTTAGTGCTAATTTAGGTAGGATTTGGCTTTCAGGAAATGGCCCCCTTGCCCCTTATGTTCACGATTCCGGGAGTGTTGATATTTTTCCTGATTCTGGTGATTTTTCTCTTAAGATAATTTTTTCTTATCCATCTTTGACATACTGGGGAGTAGGTATAGGAATTGGTTCGGAAGTGCCCAGTAATGATGTTTCTGGAACCACTTCTCGAGACAGGGATCATTTGTATTCGCAGTTTGGTGTTTGGCAAGATTTAACGAGCGGTTTAATCGTTTACTACCGACACTGCAATCTCGGAGTTTGTGAAAGTGAGGGTTCTTATTCTGGTAGAGAAGTTGTAAGTATTGTTGACCCCCCTGGAGAGTTAAACGAAGAGGACCATGTTTTGGAAATAGATTATGTGGGAAGTAGGTACTATATTTATTTTGATAGGAGTAGTAATCCTGACCCCGTGATTATTTCTGATATGTCAGATGAAATTCCTAAAAGAGTGTGGTTTGGAAATCCCATAAGAACAGGTGGGGTTCCGTGGACATCTTTAAGTATTGATTCTGTTTTGGTTCAGAGTTTAGATCAAGAAGGTAAGAATAAGGTTGTCCTTTTGCCTGGTTTGGGGGGTAGTTGGAACACAGAAGCCTTAATAACAGGAGTCAGTGTTGCTGACGAGGAGTGGAAATTAACACCTTTTTATGATGGTTATAGTGGGTTGATATCCACTTTTGAGGCTAATGGATATGTAGAGGGCGAGGATCTGTTTGTTTATACCTATGACTGGAGAGATGAAATGGATGACATAACTTCTCGTCTTTCTGATTTCTTGTCAGATAATTTTGATAGTAGTGATGAGGTTGACTTGGTGGGCCATAGTTTGGGTGGCTTGGTTGCAAGAAACTATGAACAGCAAAACAATGATTCGAGAATTGACAAGGTAGTTACGTTGGGAGCGCCCCACAGAGGGGTTATTCAGGCCTACGGGATGTGGGCAGGTGGGCAAATTGGTCAAAAAAGATCTTTAGCAGATGTTGCTTTAGGGATTCTTTTAGAATTGCAGTCTGGTGATGGATGGAATGGTTGGGAGGTTATAAGAAATGAGGCTCCAATAGTGAAAGATATAATGCCAAGTTTTGATTTTGCCTATAAGGGAATTTATCCATTATCTCTAGTGGCAATGGATAGTTATAATGATTTTTTAGTTGATCTTGAGTTGGATAAGGATTCTTTGTTTCCAAAACTAGAAGCAGTGGTAGCAACTGGTTTTGAAACGCCTAGGAGGGCCTATTTGGGACAAAGAACTTTTTATGATCAGGTCTTGGGTTTGTGGCCAGATGGTCATCTTTTGGGGTATGGGATGGGTGATGGAGATGAGGTAGTGATACCCACAAGTGCTGGTTTTGAAGGAGATTCTTACGTGGAGATTGAAACTGATCACAGAGGATTGGTTGATAAGGAAGTGGGAGTTGATACTTTAATGAATGTTTTGGGATTAGAAGAAAAAGAAGTTAGTTTTGGAACAAGTGGTTTTTCTGATACTTTACTGTTTTTAATGGGGTCTCCGGCGAGATTAGAAATTTTAACTCCAGGAGGAGAAATGTTAGTGTCTGATGATCAGGGGATAGTGAGCCTTTCCCCTTTCGAAGTTGGAATTTATGAGGTTTCAGTTATTGGTGAAGCAGATGGTGTTTATCATTTATTGTCCGGAGTGTTGGATAAAGATCTTTCTTATTTAGAGTCAGAGATTAATTTAGGAGAGGTTGATGTTTACTTATTCTCAGTAAGTGCTGATGGTGAATTTGAACTTTTGGATCCTAGTAGACTACTTTGGTTGGGTCTGGCAAAAGATCTTGTTGAGAGAAAGTTGGGAATCACTGGAAACTTGGAAGGGGTAATTTTGAACATAGAAGAAGCGGAGGACAATGCTTCTGACTGCAGTTTGGGTTATGAGAGAACAAATTTAGCTTTAGCTGATTTATTTTTGTATCGATTTACAGAGACAGATTCTCAGAAAAGAATTATTTCAGAAAGAGTGGTGGGTTATCTAATTAGAGCTGGAGTTTCTTTTGGTGAGTGTATGGGAACCCTGGAGGAGGATGATCTGGGTGCATATTTACTTAAAATGAGAGGGTTAAAATCTTTAGTGAATGCGAAACTCAGACTATTAGTTGAAGGTGGTGGAACACTAAGTAGGGGTCAAGTGGAGGCTTATAAGATAGCAGAAGGTTTGTTGGTAGAAGTGATAGACGATTTGTTTAATGAGAAGTATTGGGAGGCCGAAATGAAACTAAGAGTGGTAGAACTCTGCCTTGCTGAGTCTTTGGGGGTATAAATTTGATAAAATCAGCTACCTGGTCGCTTAGCTCAGCTGGTTAGAGCGTTCGATTCACATTCGAGAGGTCACAGGTTCGAGTCCTGTAGCGACCACACTTTTGTATTACCGAAGTATTATTCCTTTTTTGATCAAGTACGATGCTTCTTCAGGGTTTAAAATAAGTCCACTGTTTCTCGCCTGTCTTCTGAATCTCGCTAGGTCTTTAATAGAGCTAGCGAGGTGGGGCACTAGTCTTCTTTTGTTTATATGACTAAGCATACCTGTTTGTTTTTCTGACATGGTGGCATGGTAGACCAGTGGGAATTTAAAGTAAAGGACCAGTTTAAAGGTACTTTTTGAGGGTTGCCTCTATTTGTTCGTAGGGGAGGGCTCCTCCAATTAGTTCTACCTCTTTATCTTTGGTAATAAGGATGGTTCCAGGAGTTCCCTGGACTCCAGCAATTTGTCCCCCCGAAAGGTCATCGGCTACGTTTTGAGCAAACTTTCCAGAATCAATACAGTCTTGGATAGCACTTGCATCTAGTCCGATTTCGGCTGCTAAGGGAGCAAGTCTTTGGGGATCTAGACCATCATTACTAGTTGTTTCTTTATAGATAGCGTCAAGGTAGGTCCAGAATTTTTCTGTTCCTCCCAAATCAGCAACACACTCAGTAGCTTCTGCTTCTTTTTGAGCATATTGGTGGAAAGGAAGAGGGTAGTGTCGGTAGACCCAAGCTATTTGATCAGAATAATTTTCAAAGATTTTTAACATAGTGTCGTGATGCTTTTTACAGTAAGGGCATTCAGTATCGGAATATTCAATGAGAGTGATTTTGGCATTTTTATTTCCTCGAATGTGATCGGAATCATCTACAGGTCTTACGTTTTCATAAGTGACTTCAGGTGCTGGAGGAGCTTCTTGAGGTTGGCTGGGTTGGATTTCGTCAACAGTTCCCTGAACACCGGGTCCGTCTTTAACTAGTTTGTATTGAGAGCTGAATTTCCCAAGGGTAAAAAAGGCGGCAGCGACTATTAAAGCGACGATGATGGTGTTGTTTTTCATGGGGATTAGAATAATTTGTTATTAATGTTTATTCATAATAAAGGTTGTGAAAAAAATAATCAATGACTTTTTCTTATTGTTAATTTGAATGTTGGGGTTTACACTTTAAAAGTAATGAAATCAGCGGGAAATTTTATTCTGGAATTTGTTCAGTCCATTGTTTTGGCGTTGTCTGTATTTGTTCTTCTCTATCTTTTGGTTGCTCAACCCAATGAAGTGAAAGGAAGTTCAATGGTTCCCAGTTTCATTAATGGAGAGTATCTTTTAACAGATAAACTAAGTTATCGTTTTCGAGATCCCAAAAGAGGTGAAGTAGTAGTTTTTAAGGCTCCCCCATCAGAGCCTTGTGCAGAAGATGAGTGTGAATACATTAAAAGAATTATTGGTGTTCCAGGAGACAAAGTGGAAGTGAGACAGGGCAAGGTTTATTTAAATAGAAAGCCTTTGAATGAAGTTTATCTGGCCGAAGGGACTTATACAGAGAATGGTGCGGCGTTGGCAAAAGGAAGAGTAGTAATAGTTTCTGAAGGAGAGTACTTATTGTTTGGTGACAATAGACCTCATTCAAGAGACGGAAGAGAGTTTGGAAAAATTGATAAGAGTTTGATTGTGGGACGGGCTTTTTTCAGATATTGGCCAGCGTCTAGTTTGGGAATGATTCCTGATATTTCTATTTAATCTTTTTGTTTTTTCTTTTTATCTTGGGCTTGGATTCTTCGTCAAGTAGTTTGATTTTTTTACCACAGACAATTTCATAAAGATTTTCAAGTTGTTTAGTTCTCTCATCACTTGGTCCATTAAATTGGATAGTGACTTTGGTGGCCATATTACTTTGGACAATTTTCACTTTTGTTTTTTCAGAATCGAATTTTCCCTTAATCGATTCGCTGACTACGTCTAATTTGGATTTTAAGAAGTGGTGTAGGTTTTCTTTAGTAATGGGTACCATTCCCTCTTCAATTTTTTTCTTCATTCTTCTGGCAATGTCTTCAGCTCGTCTGACAGAAGCTCTTTCTCTTAAGACAATCTTGTAGGCCTCGATCATTAGTCTGGTATCTGGGATACCAGCAAGAGCACGACCATGACCTTCACTTATTAGACCAGAAAGGAGCCCATCCTTTAGAGCATCGGGGAGAGACAGTAGACGGATACTGTTAACAACGTAAGGGATGCTTTTACTGACTCTTTCGGCAATGTCTTCATAGACTAGGGAGAATTCATCTTTGAGCCTTAAAAAGGCTTTGGCGCGCTCAATTGGATTTAGATCTTTTCTTTGGACATTTTCAACAATGGCCATTTCAAGCATTCCCTGAGGAGTGGTTTTTTTGACGATGGCAGGGACTGAATCTAGTTTAAGAGTTCGGGCAGATCGCCAACGCCTTTCTCCGGCAATGATTTGATATCCGGCGGGAGTTTTGGCAACAACTAGGGGTTCTAAAATACCGTGCTTTTCTATGGATTTGACCAATTCTTCAATCGAGTCGGGGCTAATGATTCCCCTAGGCTGGAGAGGATTGGGCTGAAGGTCGGTGGTAGGGATTTGAAGGATGACTTTATTCATTTAGAAAGATTAGCATCAAAGAGGATCAGGTATCAAGTGTGAAAACGAAGATGAAAAGATGTGAAGTGTTGTTTTCAATGGATTGGGTGGGGTAGAATAAAAGATATGGAAACAGCAGGGGCGGTTTCACAAAGAGGTGAGTTTGGTCCTGATCAAGGAATAGCTGATCTGACCAATAGTTGGGCGGTACTTACTCTTCGAGGTGTTCCAGAAGAAGATTTGGAAAAACTTTGGAAAAACAGAGAGAGGGCTATGGTGATGTGGGCCTCATCGGTTGCCCCAAGAAAGTGGAATAATGGTTAAGCTACAGAAACAATAGTGCGACCAAGAGCTTTTTTGAATTCAATGACTCCTGGTTTCATGGCAAAGATGGTGTGATCTTTTCCTAAGCCAACGTTTTTACCAACTTTGAATTTAGTTCCTCTTTGGCGAATGATGATTTGACCTAGTTTTACAACTTGGCCTCCGAAGAGTTTGACTCCTAGCCTTTTTCCAGGTCTAGTTGTCTTTTGGTTTGTTTTTCCTTGACTTTTGGTATGTGCCATTTTTTATTTTTTATTTTCTTTGGTAACTTTTTTTACTTTTGGTTTGGCGGCTTTTTTAGCGGTTTGACTAATGGAAAGGATTTTAATGTCGGTGAGTTGGGGTTTGAATCCAATAACGCGTCGGTAACGAGATTTTGCCTTGTAGGTAGCAACTCTTAGTTTTTTACCTTTGTAGTTTCTAAGGACTTCGTATTGGACCTCGACGTTGTCTAGTTTGGGGGTTCCGATTTGAGTATCCTCACCGTCGGTGAAAAGTAAAACATCCTTACTGGTAATTTTCTCTCCCTCTTTTGCTTTCTGGAGGTCGAGTTTTAAGATTAATCCTTCCTCAATTAAAAATTG
Source organism: Candidatus Shapirobacteria bacterium (assembly GCA_030613565.1). Classification (GTDB taxonomy): domain Bacteria; phylum Patescibacteriota; class Microgenomatia; order UBA12405; family JAUWLS01; genus JAUWLS01. The sequence continues at coordinate 6,000 of JAUWLS010000007.1, forward strand.
AGATCCGGAGATGGATAGAACTGCGTACTTCATGGCTAGTTATTATACAAAAGAGATCCTCAAGAATCTAGTGATAAATTTGAGAAGATAAAACCGAGGCTTAGAAAGCTAGAAAGAAGATGGGATCCACCAAAGGAAACAAAAGGCAAAGGAAGGCCTGTAACAGGCATCAAACCAAGGTTCATACCAACATTTATAAGGGTGTGAAACCAGAGCTGGGAGAGGAAAGCGATGGTAAAAAGTTGCTTGATTTCATTCTCTTGTTTTTGAGCGATTTTTAAAAGATTTATAAAAAGGAGGGCAAAAGCGAGTAAAAGAAGGGAAATGCCAAAAAGACCCAGTTCTTCAGAAAGAGCGGCAAAGATAAAGTCATTTTGTTTTTCTGGTAAGAATAGTAGTTGGCTCTGAGTTCCTTTTTTATAGCCTTGACCAGTCAGTCCCCCGGATCCGATGGCAATTTGAGACTGGGTTAGTTGATAACCTTGACCCAGTGGATCTTCCTGAGGGTTTAAAAAGTAAGAGAGGCGGTCTTTTTGATAATCTTTTAGTCCAAAACGAAAAACCAGTGGGGTAATTAGGGTAAAAATTAAGAGGATGGGTAAGAGTGGTTTTAGAGATATTCTTGCGGATATAAGAACGGCCAGAGAGGTGAAAGCGATAACTAGGGCAGTCCCAAGGTCTGGCTGAAGAACTGTAATTATAAGAGGGATGGCCAGTAAAGAAGCCTTTAGGTAGGTTTTTAAAGGGTCTTTTTTTTCCTTTTGAATGATGATGATTAAAAATAGGGCAAGAAGTGGTTTTATAAACTCTGAGGGTTGGATGGAGAAGGTGCCGATATTGATCCAGCGTTGGGTTCCCCTGGTGTTTAAGTTAAATATAGTGGGCAGAAGAAGAAATGCAGTGGCAGCAATTAGTAAAGGATAAGGAGAGTCAATGAAGGCTTTAGTGTTTATTCTTCGGACTAAAAAGAAAAGAAAGACAGCAACTACCCAGTACATGATTTGTCTTGGTAGAAAATGGGGAGCAACACTGGAAATAGTAAGTAAACTTAAGGAGCCTAGAGTTAATATGGATATTAAAAGAGGCCAGAGTGGTTTTTTGTTTGAGTTCACAAATTAATTATACCTTTGTGAATTATTAGGCCAAGTCTATCTTTATTTCTTTTGATTCAACTATTTTTTGGGTTAAGGTTTTTTCTTTAATCATGGTTTCAAATTCCTTGGGCCACTTAGGTAAAGAGAGGGTAATTTTGGCCTTAAGGTCGAGTCCAGCTTCTTTTCTTAAGACTTGGACTTGCCTTACAATGTCGCGAGCCTCTCCCTCGGCGGTAAGTTCGGGAGTTAGATTGGTGTCCAGCTCTACATCAAGGTCTTTTCCTTTTTTCCACTTTAGACTTTTTACATTAAGCTCTTCTTTTAAAAGAGTTTCAAGCTCGGGACTGGTTTGAGTTGAGGGGCTGGTGAGAGTGGCGGAGGCAAGGGGTTGCCTGACCCTGAAACCTTTGATTTGTCTTTGTCGGTGTCCGAGAGCGGTTAGTTTTCTTACCAGGTCCATTTCTTGTTCGAGCTTGGAATCAACAAGAGAGTCATTAAATTTTGGCCAATCTCTTAAATGGACTGAATTTTTGGTATCAAAATTAGATCCGGTGCCAGAAAGATTTTGATGAACATCTTCTGAAAGATAAGGGATGATGGGGGCAACTAAAACGACAAAATCTTTTAGTATTTGATAAAGAACAGGAAGGCAGTCAGGACGATTTCTGGACCTGCGAACATACCAGGTGGAAAGTTCATTTATAAAATCTTTGGAGGCAGTAGTAACACTAGCAGTGTCATATTTTTCGTACGATTTTGTAGTTTTTTTAACAAGGTTATTGAATTTTGAGATAATCCAACGATCTAAGACATGTTCACTTTTTGAGTCTTGGGGTGTCCAATCTTGATTGTTGGCGTGGTCTATAAAGAAGCGGTAGATGTTCCAAAGTAGAAGAAGGAAGCTTCTTTTTGCTTCGTCAGCGATAGAGTAGCCAAAGTTAACAGTCAAATGAGATTTTTTGGAACAGTAGAGCCAGCGCATGGCATCTGCTCCCATTTTTTCAATAGCGTCATCGAATGGAATTCCATTACCTTTGGTCTTACTCATACGCTCCCCTTTTTCATCGCGGACCTCAGAGTAATTTAGAACAGCTTTGTAAGGAATTACTTTTTCTAGAACAACACCTTGAAAGAGCATGGAGTAATACCAGAGACGAACCTGTTCGGTCATTTCAGAGATGAGGTCTGCTGGGAACCACTCTTGCCAATATTTTTTATCAGTTAGATATTTAAGGGTGGAGAAAGGAACAATACCAGCGTCGAGCCAACAGTCCCCCACGTCTAGGACGCGACTGACTTCTTTTTGACATTTGGGACATTTGATTTTTACAGAGTCAATCCAAGGGCGATGAAGACTGGTAAGTTGGTCGACCTTTTTGGGTTCTACGGCCAGTTTTTTTAATTCTTCTAGACTTCCAACGACAGTCAATTCTTTACAAGAACACTCATAGAAAGGAAGGGAAAGTCCGTAGAATCGTTTTCTGCTGATCATCCAGTCCCCCATGTTGTCTAGCCAGTTTTGCATTCTTTTTCCGACGTATTTTGGCAACCAGGTAGCCTTACCAGTTTCTTTTTTAAGAAGAGGTCTGATTTTTTGACAGTCCATAAACCAGTTATCTTCTAGTCTAAAGAGACACTTGGTCCCACAGCGCCAGCAGAAAGGATAACGGTGAGTAATAGGTTCGGTTTTTAAGAGAACATTCTTTTTTTCAAGATAATCAATGACGGTTTGACTAACGTCATGAGCATAGAGGCCAGTTAGCTCTCCGTAGTCTTTTAGAAAGTGTCCGGTTTCATTTAAGGGGGCAAGAAGGTCAGCACCGAGTTCTTTTCCAAGATCAAAGTCTTCTGCACCGCAACCGGGGGCAACATGGACGATTCCGGTTCCCTCAACTGGATCAACAAGATCCCATTCAACTACATAATGTTTGACTCCAGATTGGGCGGGAATATCGTAGAGAGATTCATACTCTTGTCCAAGGAGTTTTTTAGCTTCAACCTTTTGCTGATCTTTGAAACCCAGTCTGCTGGCAGAATCTTTGGCAAGGTAATAGGTTTCGCCTTCATTTTTTACTTTTACATATTCATGTTCAGGATTGATGGCTAGAAGAACATTGGCAGAGAGGGTCCAGGGGGTGGTAGTCCAAGCCAAAAGGAATTCATTTTCTTTTCCTTTGAGTTTGAATTTTACATAAAGCGAGGTGTCAGTTATTTCTTTGTATCCATCAGCTTGTTCGTGTTGGGAGAGTCCAGTTTCGCAACGGGGACACCAAGCACTTGAACTTTTTGCTTTATAGAGCCAACCTTTTTGATGAACGATTTTTAGAAAGTGCCAGATGTGGAGATTGTTTTCTTTGGACATGGTGTAGTAGGAGTTGTCCCAGTCCATGAACATTCCCAATCTTTTTGATTGTTCGGTTTGAATGGCTGAAAATTTTCGGACTCGGTCCATGCAGGCAGTGGTGAATTTATCTAGTCCAAATTTTTCAATATCCTTTTTTGAATTAAAGCCAGATTCTTTTTCTACTTCAACTTCAACCCAGAGGCCCTGACAATCAAAACCGTTTTGAAAACGTTGACGGAAGCCTTGTAAGTTTTTGTAGCGTTGAAAAACGTCTTTTATAGCACGTCCTCTGGCGTGATGGACACCCATGGGGTTATTGGCAGTAATTGGTCCGTCAATGAAAGAGAATTTCTTTTTACTTTTTTCGTTTTTCTTAAGATATTTTTTTGAAAGGTCAGAACTGTACCACCAATCTAGAGTCTCTTTTTCTTTTTTGGGAAAATCAGGTCTAGGATCTGGAGACTGAAAGAAATCTTTTTTGTTTTTTTTATCTTGATTCATGGTTAATACTTGTTATTCTACTAAAAAATCCCCTCTTGGGGGACTTTGGTTCGAGCAGCTATCCCCCTTTTGGGGTACTGCTCGGTTAAATAATGGTTATGGATGTTTGCATCTTTTGTATTTTAAAACATGGTTAAAGTAAAGGCAAATTGGTTTATTTAAAAAGTAGCATTGCAGCTTCGTACTGGGGTTTGACAATTTCTTTTGATTTTTTGAAGTGAAGTTGTTTCCACTTGTTTTGTAGCTTTTTTCTGACCGATTCCCTTGCTTCGCCTTGAGTTTCTCCTTCATAGATAAAAGCAGCTTTAAAGATGCCGGGAATATTATTGAAGGCACTCATAGTATCTGCTTCGGCAATAATTTGTTCTTCAATACTTTCCCTGTTGTTTTGTTGAGAACCTCGATGATTTAAGATACATTTTTTAACAAGATCAATCTTTTTTTGAGGATAGCCAAATTCTTTTAATTTTTCTTCAGCAATCTTTGCCCCGGTGATGTGGTGGTCATTTCTTCCTATAATTATTGAACCAATGTCATGTAGCCAGGCGGCGATTAGAATAAGTTCTTTGTCTCCACCCAATTCGTCTGCTAGTTTTTCAGCATGATTTGCTACAGGGACAAAATGAAAAAGAAATGGTTCGTAACCATATTTACTAGTTGGTTTTTTGCATTCGTCTTCAACGAAGTTTTTTACTTTTTTGACAATATTCATTTATACGATTAAATATTTTTTGGTGACCTAAGGCGTTAGGGTGTAGTCCATCTTTTAGATCGTTTTTGTTAAGTAAATCCCAAAGTGGAATAAAGTCTAAACTATTTTCTTTGCAGATTTTTTCAATAGTATCATTGTATTTTTTCAAGTCTTTGTTTTCCCAGTACTCGTTTTCTGACCAAGGTTTTGTCTTATCTTCATCAACAATCAATAGACCAGTAAAAATTATTTTGGATGTATATTTTTTGGAAAGTTTAACTATTTTCTTCAGATTGTCTTTGAATTCTTTAAAGGGAACGTTAATATTTTCTCTTGTGTCTACATAGATAGGGTCGTTTGAACCAATTGAGAACAAAAAAACATATTCTTCTGGTTCTATGTTATTAAAGATGTCTAATTGTTTTTCAAGATTGTGAAGAACACCCTTGGTGTCATTTGAAGAGATGGATAGGTTGTAAACATTAATACCACTTCCTTCTCGGTAGCTTTTGAAATATTTTGTTTTCAATCTTTCTACCCAACCACCGTAATCACAATCAAAAGCACCCCAGGCTATACTGTCTCCGAAAACTAATATTTTTATCATGGTTTTATTGTACTAAATGTTTATTGTATCCGAGTTTTACAAGTTGCTCACATGCTTGCCATACATCGTTTGGAATTTCTTGAGGAATTTGAAATCCTTTTTTGGGATAGATTTTAATTCTTTGAAGATCACCAACCATTGAGTTTATTACTTTCTCAACAGGAATTTGGTCATTACAATATTCTTCGAAGGATAATTGAGGAGAGGTAACGATCAGTTTTTTGTTGGGCCATTGTTTTTTAAAAGTTGCATAGCTTCTTCTTTCCATATATGGTTTTTGGACGACAATAAAAGATTGAGGGTCAAGACCTTTTTCTTTTAAAAGTTGTTGGGTGAATAAAATGTTTTCGCCGGTGTTTGTTGATTTGTTTTCAATTAATATTTTTTCTTTTTGGACACCCATCTTTTGAGCAACGGCTGCGAATTTGTCAGCTTCGGGTTCTTTCCAGAGGTCTTTGGTCAAGTAACCAAGGCCTCCTGAGAAAATTAAGATTGGAGCCCATCCTTGAAGATGAAGCTCGGCGCCTCGTTTGGCCACTCTCAGATCGTGACTTCCTAAGGTTAAGATACAATCAGATTTTTTCAGAGAGTGATTGAGAAGGTGGTAGTTCCAAAGTTTTTTAGCTAGTGTGATTGTTTTTTTAGTGATCAAGGTAAGATTTGGACAAGGTTAATCCACAACAACTTTATTATCCGGAACACTAGGAGTACGGATGGCAACATAGGTGGTTGGTTCGAGAACTTCAGCTAAAGTTTCATGTGTCCCCGATCTTTGAAAAACAAAATCACCTCCCTGTAACACATGTTCCTTACCATCAAGAATTACCCTCATCTTCCCTTCAATAATAATTAACATTTCTTCACCAGTGGGGTGATAATGTTCGGGTTCAGTTTCACCCGGTAACATTGTGGCGTATTTAACTTCCAACTGACCTGTTTTAAGCCCACTTTCTTCTGGGAAAAACTGACCACAGAGCCAGCCACTTATATTTTTTGGACCCTTGATTTTGCCAATTTCGTAATTCATTGTTTAAGGATAAACTTTTACATCTTAATAACCAGGTGCTTATTGTTGAGCCTTTCTTAAGAAAGAGGGGATATCTAATTTAGTTTCAATGTCTATTCCTTCTGGTATTTCTCTACCCTTAAGAAGATGAGTGTCCTTGGGTGCTGGTTTGGTGGAAAGAATTTTTTCAATTTGATTATTATTTGTTTCTTTTGAGGTTGGTCTTTGAATTGGTTTGATTTTACTAATAGTAGGAGCTGGTCTTTGAACTTGGGGTCGAACCATTTTTTGTAGATTTTGACGATTTTGATCAAAACCAGTGGCGATAACAGTTATTTTTATTTTTCCTTCAAGTTCAGGATCGATGACGGTTCCAAAAATAACGTTGGCATCAGTTTCAACATCCTTGGTGACAGTATTGGCGGCTTCTTCTACTTCGTGGATAGTAAGGTCTGGTCCACCAGTGATGTTTAAGAGTATTGCTTGAGCACCAGTGATTCCGGTATCTAAAAGAGGAGAAGAAATAGCCTGTTTTATAGCAGTTTGGGCTCTGTTTTCTCCTTCTCCCTCCCCTACTCCCATGAGAGCAGTTCCGGAGTTTTGCATGACAGATTTAATGTCAGCAAAATCAAGATTGATAAGGCCGGGGGTGGTGATTAGTTGGGCGATAGATTGAACACCACGACTTAGGACAGAGTCGGCTAGCTTGAAAGCGTCTTTTAAGGTGGCTCCTTTTTCAACAGCATCCATTATTCTTTGGTTGGGAATAGTAATTAAAGTGTCAACGTAGTTTTCTAGTTCTTCTATTCCTTCTTGGGCGGTGACCATGCGTCTGGTTCCTTCAAAATTGAAAGGTTTGGTTATGACAGCGACGGTGAGGATTCCTAATTCTTCTTTGGCAATTTGGGCAATTTTGGGAGCAGCTCCAGTACAAGTTCCGCCTCCCATTCCTCCGGTTATAAAAACCATGTCGGTTCCTTCAAGCAGTTCTTTGATTCTTTCTCTAGACTCTTCGACAGATTCAGAAGCAATTTGAGGATTTCCTCCAGCACCAAGGCCACGGGTGATCTTTTCACCAATTTGGACTTTGACTTTGGCTTGCGAAGAAAGAAGGGCTTGAGAGTCGGTGTTTATGGAAATAAAATCAACTCCTTTAATGTTGGCTTCGCCAATCATGGAGTTGATGGCATTTCCGCCACCACCACCGATACCAAGTACTTTTAGTTGGGCAATTTGATTGGGTAAAGTTTTTATGAAAGCCAATTTTTATTTAAAAACAATAAAAGTTTTTACGGAAGCAGTGGTTTAATTATATCAGTCAGTTTGTGGATAATACCTTTCATGGGGAGGCTACTTTTTTTGAAAATTGGTTTACCGGTTTTCTTGGGTTCGAGATTTTCGTTTAAAGCATAATGAAGGAGACCAATGGTGCTAGCGTATTGAGGAGATAAAATGTCGTCAATTAATCCACCAACTTCTTTGGGGGTACCAATTCTTACAGGAAGAGAGATGCTTTTTTGACAATAGGTTTTTATGTTGATAGTTTGGGATCCGCCTCCAGTTAAGATTATTCCAGCAGGAGTGGTTCCTCCATATCCTGAGTTTTTAATTTCTTCTTGAATGAGAGAAAAGATTTCTTCAACTCGAGGCTTTATGATTCCATCAACGGCAGTTTTTAGATCAATTTTTCTTTTTCCACTGATGCCAGCGGACTTAAGACTTATTTCTTTTTGATCTTCATCTTTTTTAAGTTTGGGTAGTTTTAGTTTTATTTTTTCTGCTTCTTCAATTGAGAGACGGAGACCAATAGCAAGATCATTGGTTATGTTTACAGCTCCTAATGGAAGAACAGTACTGTAGGAAGGAGAAGATTCGTTAAAGATGGTAAGACAAGTACAGGTGCCACCAATATCAATTAGGATTACTCCTAATTCTCTTTCTGTTTTAGTAAGGACTGCTTCGGCAGTGGCGAGACCAGAGTAGATTAAAGAGTCAATGCTTATACCAACTTCGTTAATGCATTTGGTTAGGTTTTTTACAGCAGGAGAGGAGGCGGAGATAATGTGAGCTTCAACTTCGAGACGAACTCCGCTCATCCCGACCGGGTCAATGACGCCCTCTTGTCCATCGACTGTGAACTGACGGGGAATAACATGAAGTATTTCTCTTGAAGAAGGAAGAGAGACGGCTTTGGCAGCTTCAATGACACGAGTGACATCGTCGGCTTGTATTTCCCCTTCTGGATTAGCAACAGCAACGACTCCTTGGGAGTTTAGAGATTCAATGTGGGGGGCAGAGATGGAAACAAGGGCGGAATCAATTTGGAAGCCAGCCATTCTTTCGGCGGCATCTACACACTGAGTTAAGGTTTCGGTGGCTTGTTCAATATTGATGATTTGACCTTTTCTTAGACCGGAGCTTTTTTGAGAAGCAACACCGACAACATTTAGCCTTTCTTCTTCTGGAAAGTGTTGAGCAATAATGGCAGTAATTTTCGTACTACCGATGTCGACTGCGCTAATTATCTTTGAACGTGGCATATGGTTTTTTAAGACTTAGATCTATTTTTTCAATTTGCCTTGCGTTCATTTTAGCTGTTTTCAAAATCTGTTGTAAAGATGTAACTTGAAAATAAGGATCTTTTTCGAGGGAGAAGATTACTCTTATGTTGTCTTTTGTGTGGAATATAGCGATTTTTTTGCTTTGATAGATTTTTACCTCATCTAGAAGTGGTAATGAGGACTGCTCAAGAGATAGTTTTAATTTTTTTACAAAGTCGGCAGTTTCAGAATTTGGGTTTAGGTTAGATGAGTTTTTAAAGACTTGGGGACTGGTCTTTATAAAAAGTAGGGCGAGAAGTACAAAAAGGAGGGTAATAAAGGGGAGAATAAATCTTTTGAGGGAGATAGGCCTTTTTCTTTTTCGAGACATTTTTAAAGAGAAAGTTGATGGATTAGACGGAGTAAGATTTGAGGAGATTTTTTAAAATCTAGTTTTGGATAATTTGTCTTTGATTTTTGGGACAAAAGAGAGTTTATGTTTTTTAAAAGGTCATTTGGAATTTCTATTGAGGATTGTTTTAAGATTTGAGTAGGAGCATATTTTTGGGTCCAGTAGGCATTTTTTTCTTGCTCTTGGTTTTGGGTACCAGGGAGAGGAATAAGGACGGCTTTTTTGTTTAGGGTGGCAATCTCTTGGCTTATGTTAGCTCCAGATCGGGAGACGATGAGGTCAGAGTTTTTAAGAATCCAGCCAATGTGTTTGGCGGAAACAAAAGGGGTGGGGTAATAAAAAGAGGAAGACAGATTTTTAGTTTCCTCTTTAATTTTTTTGTAGTCCCTGTCCCCTGTTTGATGAATAACTATGAAACCTTTTTTCAAAAGACGAGGTAGAATTTTTACGAGGTTTTGATTAATGAAAGAGGCGCCTTGGTTTCCACCTGTAATGTAGATAAGTTTTTTTCCTTTAAGTTTTAGTTTTGAAAACGGTCCAGGGTTGGAGTCGTATATTTCAGATCGCAAGAGGTTTCCGGTGACAATAGTTTTTTTTGAGGCAAGTGAACTGTTTTTGAAAGAGAGAGCGATTTTTTTTACAAAGGGATAGTTAAGCTTTGTTGAGAGACTGACAGTGGTGGTTTGTTCATGGGTTATAGCAGGTATTTTTTGCATCCAGGAGCTTATGATGACCGGAACGGAAAGATAGCCTCCGAAAGAAACTACTATGTTGGGTTTTATTTTTTTAACCAGTCTGTAGGAACCAGTAAAACCTTGAAGCGATTTTTTTAGTCCAGCAATGGTTTTTAAAGTGGAATGACGGTCGAAACGTCCAGATTTAATGGGATGAAAAGTAACTCCAAGTTTGGGAAAGTTTTGATACTCAACAGAGAGAGTTTTTTGATCTTGGGAGTTATGCTTTCGTCCAATGTAGTGGATGTCCCAGTTTATTTTTTTGTCTTTTTTGAGGGTATTTATCAACTCATGGGCGGGAGTGTGATGAGTTCCGGTGATGATTATGGTCTTTTTCATTGGTTTCTTTCAATATTGTAAACCAAACCAAGCATAGTCAGAAGAGTTAAGAGAGATGATCCGCCATAAGATACTAGTGGAAAGGGAACTCCAGTGATGGGAATAATAATGGCAACAGCGGCCAGATTGGTTAATCCTTGGGCAGCAATTAAGATTCCAGTTCCACTTACTAAAAGACGTTTGAAGCGATCATCTTCTTTTTTAGCAATACTAAATATTTTTCCAATAAAAAGAATAAAAAGAATGGTAAAAATGCTAAGTCCAATGAAACCAAACTCTTCTCCAACAACGGCCATGATGGAGTCAGTGCTTACTTCAGGAAGGTATTGGTACTTTTGTTGAGAGTTACCAAAGCCACGACCAAAGAGTCCTCCAGAGCCAAGAGCTAGTGTTAGTTGGTTGGCGTGGTAGGACTTACCTAAAGGATCGTGTTCCGGAGAAATTAGAGTTTTTAGACGAGCTAGACGATAAGGAGAGGTAATGACAAAGAGACTAGTTAAGAGGCTGCTGGCCATGGCTAAAAATGAAAGGTGAATGACATTACCTTCGGCTAAGAAAAATAGGGTTAGAGAGACAAAGACAATGATAGCTGTGGTTCCAAGGTCAGGCTCTAACATGATGAGTATGGTGGTGGGAATGAGAATGAGGATTAAGTTTTTTAGTTCTACTTTGGCAACTTGGGAAAAGAGTTTGGAAAGATAGATTATTATGGAGAACTTGATGATTTCAGTTGGTTGTATTTGGATAGGTCCTAAAATCAGCCACCTTCGAGCACCAAGAATGTTTTGACTAAACCCTGGAATTAAAACTAAAAGAAGTAGAAAAAGACTGAAGAAAAAAAGAGGGGTAGAAAACTTTTTGACAATCTTTAGGGAGATGAATGAACTTGCAGTAAAAGAAATGAGGCCAATTATTAGCCAGATTGTTTGTTGGCGGATAAAACGAAATGGGTTTCCAAAAGTGGCAAGAGACTCAGAGTGGGAAGAGGTGGCAAGAACGCTTAAGCCAAAGAGAGAGAAACCAATAATAAAGGCAGGAAGGTGGAAACTAGCTTTTTTGGAATTGGAATTTTTCATTGAGAGATTGGTTTAGTTTTAATGGGAGGGGTTTAATCTTTTGGGTTTTGGGATCGTAGAAAGTATCTAGCTTGGTAATTTTTAAGTATTCGGAGTTGGGTGATACAGTTTCTTTTGAATGTTTACTGACCACTAAATAAGATTGTCTTTTTTTAGTTATTTCTAGGTTTTTGGGCCAGTTGGGCTTAAGAGATGTTGGCTTTGTGGTATTGATAGTATAGATTCCTGAAGGAGGAGCTTTCAAAATGAGCTGTTGTTCAGAATGGTTTAGTTTCTGACTGAGTTCTGAGCCAACGATTTTTTGATTGAACGTCCTTGTTTCTTCTTTTTCAAGATTAATTTTATAAAGGAGGTTTAAGTGTTCGAGGACGTGGAACACTAAAAGTGGAGTGATTTTTTGTCTCATTTCAAGGTGAGTATAGAAAGAAAAAGAAGCAGTTAGCCGGGGATTTATTTCTATAAGGTAGAGTTTTTGGTCAGAGGAGAGTTGGAAGTCGAGACCAAAAAAGCCTTTATAGTTTTTTTGGTAAAGATAGTCCCCTATTTTTTGGGTTATATCTACGATCTGATCCTTCACTTGTTTTGAGATGGGGGCGGGCCATTGTCGACCACAGGTTCCTAGGGGGGTGTGGGTTAACCCAGGAAGGCCAGTAAACTGCAAAGCAGGAGGGCTTTGAAGAGTGCCATGCTTGGTAGTAACTGCATTGTTTATAAGAGTGAGACCTGGAATGTAAGGCGAGATCTTTACTTTTTGATTTAAAAGAAGATGTTTTTTGAGGAAAGTTTTTTTGTCTACTAAAAAAGTAGTGTTTCCGGCCCAGCCGTGAGCTGATTGCACAACAAGTTTAGAAGAAAGATCCTTAAATAGTTTTTTCAGAGTTTGAGGATTTAGAGTAGAGATTAGAGTTTGAGGGTGAGGAACCTCAAGTTGTTGGCATATTTTTTGAAAGTTAAATTTGTTTTCCAGCTCTCTTTGGAGCGAGGCGGGATTGTTTATTGCCTTCCAATTGTTTTTTTGGATAATTTTTTCAATCTTTGCCTGAGGTTTGAAATAGAGAATGGCAGGAGTTTTAGTCCCCTTGGTTTTTTGGATGAATTTTTGAGTTAGAGAATGACCCAGGAGGGCAGCAGAGTTTTTTGGGATTTTTGTGGAAGGATCAAGTTCTTTTAAACAAAAGACAGAATGTCCAGCTTGGCGGAGTTTTTTAAAGAGAGGATTGGGATCCAAAAAGATAAAATGGTGGTTTTTTAGTTTCTTTTGAAAGTGAATACTGGTTAAGGGGTCCGAAAAGAAAGGAAGAGTGTAAAAAATATATTTACTTCGGTTTAGGATTTTTATAAACTTTTTCATTTGTGGAGTTGTCCTGTTAATAAAACTACGGGGTTTGGTCCTAGGTCTATTTTTAAAGCTCTAGCTTTTCTGTACCCAGCATAAGAAAGAGCTCCTTCGTAAGAGGTTTTGATGTCATTCTTTTTTAAAATAGAAGCAGCTAGTTGTAGCTTTTTTTCAGAGATAGTGAAGGCGTCGCCATTTGTTTGACTTAAGGCATCGATGATTTTTTCTTTTAGAGGTAGGAATTTTACAGAAAGGGCGTCAGTGGAGGTGGTTTTTTCAGATTTAGTGTTGGGGTCAAAGATGGAACTTATGGGAGCATGACTAGCGGGCTGAACGGCAAAGATTTTAACAGGATGGGAGCAAAGAGCTTTGATTCCCTGGTGGGTACCCAGAAGAGTGGTGCCCGAGCCAACTGGGAAAAAGACAGAACTGATTTTAGGAAGTTGCTTTACCAGTTCTTTGCCCAGGTCTTGATAACCAATTAAGGCGTAGGGATCAGTGGATTGGCGCAGTAGATAGGCAGAGTTTGCTTTAGAGAAGCGAAAAGATTCTTTAATGGGGGTTTTGGTAATGTGAATGTTTTGATTAAGGTTTTCAATTTTTGCTTTCTTTTTGAGATTAACCTTGGGAGAGAGAAAGATGTGGAGGACAATATCTTCCTTTTGACAAAAGTGGACGGCAGAAAGAGCGGCGTTTCCGGTGGAAGAGATGACTGCTTGTTTAAAACCCTTTTCTTTTAGGTTTTTGATTTGGACTGGTAGGGCTCGATCCTTTACTGACCCAGTCTGGTTTTGATCTTCTCTTTTAAGATAGGCTTTCTTGAATTTTTGAAGTCGAGTGGTGGGCATATGGCTATTGTAGCAATTTTTTTAGCTGATAAGGGACTTTTTGTGTTAAAATTTAGTTATGAAAGAAGGAATAAAATGTCCCGATTGCAAGCAGTCCATGAAGGTAAAAAAAGAATTAATGGTAGGTGATGTTTTGGAATGTCAAAATTGTGGTTGTGAGGTTGAAGTGTTATCAGTTGAGCCCCTAAAGTACAGGGAGCTTTTGGAAGAGAAATAATGACCTCTATTGGTGGAGGAGGTTAAACTTAGGCCTTAAGGCGGTAGAGACCATCATTTTTATGGATGATTTCGTTATAAGGACGGTTGTCTTTTAGTTTGTCTGACCATTCCTGTTGGGACAGATCTTTGTTAGGACTTATTATCTTTAAGGTTCCCAAATGGACACCTCTTTCTTTGGTTTTTTGACTAGAGTGGATGTAGGTAATTTCTTTTCCTTTAACGTCTAGGACCAAGAGAACGTGTTTTTCTTGGTCAACAACAATAAGGTCTCCGGGTTTTAGATCTTTTAACTGAATGGATATGCTGTTTTGGGGATCGGTAAGTTGCTTGACTCCGATACGACGAACTCCTTTTTTACCCTGGCTCCCAATAAGGATTTTATCTAGATTAAGGCCTTTTTCTTCCTTTGACCAAAGACTTAGTAATTGATAGACCAAGCCAGAACAGTCAATACCAATCTTGTTTCTTTTCATTAAATAAAAGATTTCTTGAGAAGTGAGTTTTTTTAGATCTAGTTTTTCTTTCTTAGCGGCTTCTTTAGTTGCCTTTTTGATTTGAGCGAGAGTCCCCTTTCCTCCAAAGCGTCCCTCAACAATGATTTTTCCGTCCTTTAATTTATTGGACCAATAAGGGATAGAGACCTTTTTCCCTTCCAGAGAAAAATCGAGAAAATCCTGACAGTGTTTTTTTAAAGAAGACCTAGCCATAGACCGAAGACAGCAAGAATAATGCCAGCTAACCAAGCACGCATGACAATTTTGGGTTCTTCCCAGCCCTTCTTTTGAAGAGTTAGGTGAATTGGTGCGGCAGGAAAAACCTTTTTCCCTAAATATTTTTTACTTAGAATTTGAATTAGACTGGATCCCATTTCTACCAGAAAGAAGAAGCCAATGATGATTAGGGGAACAATTTTTCCAAGAAGGATGGCAATAGTGGCTAGGGTGGCACCAAAAGACAAGGCGCCAACATCTCCAAGCATGATGCGAGCAGGATTGACGTTGAAGTACAAAAAAGCAATTAAGGTACCAATCCAAAGAGCGAGGAAAATGGCGATGGGAGTATCAAGGGAGGTGTTACTCATAAACCAGAAAGCAAAGAGATAGATCATGAGAAGACCGCTGGCTAGGCCATCTAGGCCGTCGGTGATATTGTAGGCGTTGGCAAAGGTGACAATTAGGAGGGCAAAGAAAGGAATGGCGGCTAGGCCTAGTCTAATAGGACCAATAATAGGTAGGTAGGTGAAGTTTATGCCAAGATTGAAATAGATAAGAAAAGAAGCAATGATGGCAATTAACCACTGGAGGATGAACTTGTGGCGCATTCTTAGGCCAAAAAATCCTGTTTTTTTGAAGCCAAAAAACTTTAAAACATCATCATAAAGACCAAGAATTCCGAAAGAGATGAAGATAAAAAAGATAATAAAAACTTCCTTTGCTATTGGATAGTTGGCACTAATAGGAATGTTAGCAATCTTGAGAGCCGGGAAAACAACGAAATAGAGGATGGTAACAACAACAATAATGAGTAGTCCCCCACCGACAGGTGTTCCAGCTTTACTTTTGTGGAATTTATCAAAAATAGGTGTTCTTTTTTCTTGAAAATCTAGAGTTTTTTGCTTTTGTCTTAAAAAGTGGGCTTTGTAGAGAAGATCAATAAAAGGGACAGCAAGAATGGCGGTGATTATGAAAGAAAAGAGTAAAAGTCCAAGATGTAGGGCACCCATTGGTCTTAGTATACTACAATGCCTGTGGATATAAGAGAGAGTTTGTGTTTTAGTTCACTAAAGTCGATTGTCTGGTTCCAAATACTTTTTTGCAGTTTTGACAAAAATACATCTTTCTGTTTGTAGCAGAAGATATTTCTTTAGCAAGTTTTTTATGGATTATTTGCTTAATTTCTTCGTTGCAGGATGGACAGGTTGGAATAGTTTCACTGTCTTTGTCGGTTTTTGTTTTTTTCATTGATATTATTATCTGGTGGATTTTAGGTACTTTATATTGGCACCAAGGGATTTTAGCCTAAGGTCCAAGTTTTCATATCCGCGGCGGATATAATTGACTCCTCTAATAGTACTTTTCCCAGGGGCTATGAGGGCAGCGACTAGGGCGGTGGCTCCAGCTCGAAGATCTTTAATGGTTATATCAATTGGCTTTAGTTTGGTGGGGCCAATGATTTTAGCAGCGTGGAAGAATTCTGGTTTATCGTTTTCCAGGTCGAAGTTATAAAAGGATTCAGGGTCTTGAGGTTCGGGGTTATAAAGACTTATTTTTGCCCCCATTTCCTGAAGAAGAGGAATGTGTTGGAAACGATTGGGAAAAATTCTTTCTGTAAAGTGAGAAGTTCCTCTGGTTTGAGTAAGAAGAACGTTCCAAAGAGGCCCCCAGTCGGTCATGAATCCAGGATGGGGAGTAGTTTCGGTGTTGCAGGCTTTTAATGGTTGAGTCCATTTTATTAAAATTTCGTCTTCTCCGATATCAAGATGAGCACCAATTTCTTTTAATTTGTCAGTAAAGGCAGTAAGAGTGTCTGGTCGAACCCTTAAAACTGAAACCTCTCCTTTAGTGGCTAAGGCAGCACAGGCAAAAGTAATAGTTTCGTTTCGGTCTGGTAGACAAGTGTGTTGGGCAGAGTTGAGTTTTTTAACCCCAGTTATTTGAATAGTTCGAGGCTTGATTCTTTTAATATTACCCCCCATTTTATTGATGAGTTCGATAAGGTTGTCAATTTCGGGTTCTTGAGCGGCATTTTCTAAAACAGTGGTTCCATCGGCTGAAACAGCGGCCATAATGAGAACCTCAGTGCCGGTGTGCGAGTTTTTTGGAAAAGTGTAGTTAGCACCAACTAGTTTTTTGGTTTTTAAAATAAAGTATTCATCTTTAACAAAAGACTCAACGCCCATTTTTTCAAGGCAATCTAAAATGCGACCAATGGGGCGGGTGCCAATTTTATCTCCTCCAGGAAAAGGAATCTTTAATTCTCCGAACTTTGATAAAAGAGGACCAATGAAAAGGATGGAAGCTCTTGATTTTTTACCAATACCAAAAGGGATGGTGGAATGAGATAGCCCTTGGGGATTAATTTCTAGGGTGTGATTACCGATATGTTTTACAGATCCGCCGAGCTTTTCAATAGTAGAAGTTGTTATTCTAACATCGGAAATGTCAGGCATATTTCTTAATTTTGTGACACCTGAGCCCAGGAGGGCAGCAATCATTAGTTTAAAACTGGCATTCTTTGCTCCTCTTATAGAAACTTCTCCTTTTAATGGTGTTCCTCCTTTTACGATATACATGGGTTATTTAAAATGAGTAATGATTTTTTTAAGGGTATCCAGACCGTCCTTTCCACCAGAACTAAAGTGAATTAGAAGGTCGCCTGACTTTAGAGTTTCTTTATAGTGATCAAAAACCTGAGAGTAAATAGGGATATAGGTAAGTTTTTTTCCTAATTGGTCTTGGTAGTTTTTAAAAGTAGAGCGCTTTTCTTTGGGGATGTTTTTTCCAAAGTTGATTTTTCCAAGGACTATTTGGTCGGCATCCTTGAAAGCTATATTTAAGTCTTTGAGATTGTTTTTAAACTGAAGATGAGAGGCACGAGGTTCGAAAAAGACTTTGATTTTCTTTTGGGGATACTCTTTTTTAATAGTTTTCAGGGCAGAACGAAGTCGAGGAGCAGATTGAGCAAAGTCATCGTAGAAGATAATATTTTTATGTTGGCTAAGGAATTCTAGACGACGTTTGAGACCTTGAAATCTTTGGATGGTTTTTTTGATTTTAGTTTCTTTAAACCCAAGAAATTGGCACAAAGTAAAAGCAGCGTCGATATTTTCTTGATTGTATTGACCTAAAAGTTTTGTTTTGTAGGAAGGTTTTTTTTGGTTGTAGAAAATTACAGGAGCTGGGCATAGTTTTTTAAGAACTTGAGCATTTGGATCTTTTTTATTAATAATCAAGCAACCATCTTGGGGAATTTTTTGAACAAGATCTTTGTAGGCTTTTAAGTTTTTCTCAGATGTGGAATAAGAGTCTTTGTGTTCCCAGTGGGTGGAGGTAATAAGGACGTATTTTGCGGGGTAATGAAGAAATTTGGCTTTGGTGTCTAAGCCGTGGATGGATTCGTCCCCTTCAAGTATTCCCCAGTTGGAGTTATTGATGTTTAGGCTTTTTTTGAAATCAGGAGCAAGAGTGCCAAACATATAAGAGGGATCGAGACCTTGGTCTTTGAGGATTAAAGTAACTAAGGCGGTGATGGTTGTTTTTCCGTAGGCTCCGGCTATGGTTATATTATTTTCTTTTTTGAAAAGATGGGCCATAAATTGAGTGACAGTGATGGTGTTTAGGCTAAGATCCTTTGCTTTTTGATATTCTTCTTTTAAGTTTTTAAAGATATTAACAGCTGTTCCGGCAATAAGAAGATCAATGTCTTTGTTTATGGTGGATTTGTTGACTGGTATCTTTGCTTTTTCAAAGAGGGTGGTGGCGGGAGGGTAAATTTTTTCTTGATCAGATCCAGTGACCCGGTAACCCGTTTCTTTGAGCTGACAAGCAAGAGGAGCGCTTAAGTGACCAGCATAACCCAAGATATGGATTCGGGCGTTTTTTTGGGAAAGTATCTTTTTTAAATCTTTACTTTTCATAAGATGTCCAAGTCCCCTCTTTATAATATTGAAATCCAGGCATGTTTCTTTTATAGTATCCTTTTTCTTTTGTGAAGGTTCCAAGATAGCAATGATCTTGGCCTGATTCGTGAGCATCTAGGCAGGTTTGGAGAACCATTCTAATAGGAAGGTTTTTAAGATCAGGATTTTGAGGATTGTAGAAAACGTAAGCGATTTGACTAAAGGAGGGTGATTTTAAGATGGCAGCATAGGCGGTGGTTTGATTAGCTGTTTCCCAGAGGTAGAAAAAGTTAAAGAGGTGGTTTTGAAAAATGTTTTTGATGGAAGAGGTTTTTAAATCCCAATTCATGTTTTTAGACCAGTCTTTTAGTTTTTTCTGAAGAGAAAAGTCGTAAATAAAATCTTTTTTCGGGACAAGTTTATATTGGTGATGGTCGGTTAGTCTCAGGATTCTTTTGTTTTCAGAGGAAAGGGTAAGGTCTTTTAAAAGAGAGCGGGAGCTGGGGTGAAGAGGGTCTTTGTAGAAAGTATTAGGGTTTTGCCTTTGTGGTAGGAATCCGTTTTCATAAAGTTCTTTTAGGTTTGACTGATCTTCATTTAGTTTTTTATAAGTGATAGACATTTTAGGAGTTTATTTTTTTTAATTGAAAAGCAGATCTTAGTGCTTCTGCTTCGGACCAAGGATATTCAGTTGTTCCGTAAGTGATAGATCTTTCATGTCCTTTTCCAGCAAGTAAAAGAGTGTCCCCTGCTTTGGCTAGTTTGGTGACGGCAAAGTTGATGGCCTCTTGGCGATTTTCGATTATGAAATAAATTGGGTTTTTCTTGGCATTTTTAACAAGCTTAGCCAAATTTTTATTGCGGGTACTTATATATTTTGCTTTAGTTCCCTTGTACCCATTAGCAACAGCTTTGTTTATTTTTTTCATGTTCTCTTTTCGAGGATCGTCGGCAGTAATGACAGAAATGTCAGACAAGGTGGCAACAACCTTACCCATGATTGGTCTTTTTTCTTTATCTCTTTCTCCGGTGGCACCATAGAGAGTGATTAGGTTTTTATTGGTAGTTTTTCTTAGATCATTCAAAGTTACTCCAATAGCATTCGGGGTGTGGGCAAAGTCAATAATTATTTTTACATGATATTTGTTTTTGTATTCCTCACGACGTCCGGGGATAGGAGGAAGGTTTTTTAAAACCTTTTTAATGTTTTTTTCCTTTACACCCAAAGAATGGGCAGTGATTATAGAAGCAAGAAGATTGTAGATTTGGTAGCGGAAGGGAGTATTGGTTTCTATAACTTTAAAGTTGGGGATTGAAAATTTTATTCCATCTTTGATTTGTTTAATGTTTTTGGCTTGATAGTCTGATTTTTTATCAATGCTAAAAGTAATTACTTTTCCTTTGGCAGCTTTTTTTAGTTTTTTTACATAAAGGTCGTCTTCGTTTAGAACAGAGATTTGAGAATTTTTAAAGAGAATGGATTTTGCTAAAAGGTACTCATCCATGTTTTTATGATAATCAAGATGTTCATGGGTTAAGTTTAAAAAGACTCCGACCTTGAATTTAAAAAAGGCAAAGCGATGTTGATGAAGACCAATGGAGGTGGTTTCGATGACGGCGTGAGTTAGTCCAGAGCGAACCATTTTTTTAAGCATTTTTAAGTTCTCTCTTGGATCAGGTGAGGTGGTGTGAAGAGCAGAAGGGACCTCTTCGTCTCCAAGTTTGGTGGATATAGTACTTAAGAGTCCTGTTTTTATGTTTTGGGAGCGTAAGAGGTGGTAGATATAAGTTGCGGTGGTTGTTTTTCCATCAGTTCCGGTAACACCAATAAGAGTTAGTTTATGTTGAGGAAAGCCGTAATAGATGGAGAAAAAGAGGGCCTTGGGAAAGTGCCAAAGTGTGTTTTTAAGTTGTTGAGGAACTAGTTTTTTGATTAGTTTATTAATCATTTTTTTGAGGTCTTTGTATTATACATCTATTGGTCTTTTTTAATGTCAAAAAGGTAGATAAGTTTTTTGGATAGTTCGAACCAAATTGGGGCTGCAGTACTGGACCCCCAGGAAGAGGTTTGAGGATTTTTAAGAGTGACAAGCATGGTAAATTTGGGGTTTTCTTTTGGTAGAAAGCCAATATAGGAGGCGGTAAATTGGGTTTCGTCGTAGTTTCCACCCAAAGCTACTTGGGCAGTTCCCGATTTTGCACAGACTGAGTAGCCCTGAGGTTTGAGCCTGGAAACCGGACTTTCATTAACTGCGGTTTGGAGCATGTCTTTTATGTCTTTTATAGATTCGCTTTGGAAAACAAGAATAGGTTTTTTAGTTTTTAGGGGAATATCTTTTCCAGATTGGGTGTAGTAAGAAACAACTTGGGGAGTGTTTAAATATCCGTCATTGGCCAATACGTTAAAGGCGTTTAAGATTTGGACTTGAGTAAGGGCGATTCCCTGACCAAAAGAAGCGGCAGCAAGATCTATGGGATACCAGTCTTTTTCTTTTCTTTGTGGTTGAAAAGTTTCACCTTGAAGATCGATGCCGGTTTCAGATGAGAGAGATAGTTTTTGGGAATATTCAAGAAATTTTTTCAAGCCTAGCTGTTCGATAACATAAGTCATACCAATGTTGTCGGAGTTTGTAATGATTTCAGTCATGGTGGAATCAGGGTGAAATTTAAAATCCCAGTTATTAATGGTGTGGGGAGGAAGTACTTTTTCTCGGTCACAAATTGGACACTTGTCATCTTTTTTAATGGCAGAGCTGTCGAGAGCCATGGTCATTATTAAGGGTTTGAAGATGGATCCTGGTTCGAAAAGATGGGAAATGGCGGGGTTTATAAGAGTGCTGGGGGTGGCTTCATAATATTTGTCAGGGTCAAAGGCAGGAAAGTTGGTCATAGCAAGGATCTTTCCAGTAGAGCTTTCCATGATGATTATCGATCCAGCTTCGGCTTGATAGGTTTTTATGCCCTTTTTTAGTTCTTCTTCGGCTAAAAATTGGGCGGTGCGATCGATACTAAGATGAAGATCTCTTCCATTTTTGACTTGTCTTCCCCAAAGTTTTTTTAGAAAAACAATTCGACCAAGAGCGTCTCTTGTTCTCTGTATGATTCCAAAGGTGCCGCTTAATTCTTTGTCGTAGTATCCTTCTAGACCGGAATAGCCTTGAGGTTCGTTTAAGTTGTTTTTGCCAACAAAGCCTAAAAGATGTGCAGAGAGACTGGCTTCAGGATAGATTCTTTTTTGGGTGGTAGAAAATTCAAGACCGGGGATTGTTTGTAGTTTTCCTTTTTCTTCATTAGTAGTAAGAGTTTGAAATTCAAACCAGGTCTTTTGAGGTTTAGATTGGATTTGATCAAAGATTGATTCGTTTTGTTCTGTGAAGTTGGGAATAATTTTTTCAATTTCTTCTTTTAATTCTGCGGCACTTAAAGTGCTGTTGGGGCGATAGAAAGCCGGACTATAGTAAGTTTGATTGATAGCTAAAGGAAACGAATCAGAACTATAGATAGTACCCCTGGTAGCATGAGTTTCTTTTACAGAGCGACTTTGTTGGTAGGCTTTTTGGGATAAAGTGTCTGACTGGATTATTTGCCAATAGAAAAAACGGACAAGAACAGAGAGAGTGAAAACAGAGAGGGCCCAGAAAGTTAAACTTAGTCTTTTTTCAAACATGACTAATTTGATAGTAGAGCAAAAGAGGGGTTGGTGGATAGGCCTAAATCTTGACTCATCTTTTGAAGTTTCTTTTCTTGAATTTGAGGATAGATATTAGTGAGAGCGGTTTTGGAGCTAAGTTTCAAAGTAAGATTTTCGTGATCAAGTTTTAATTTCTGTTGTTCAACAGTTAGATCGGTTAGTTGATAAGCAAGACTACTGGTTGTAGCTTGGGTAAGAAAACAGATACTGACATGAATAAACATAAGGTAGAAAAATGTGGAGAGTAGTTTTTTTCTAAATATTTTTGGTTTCATATTTTTTCAAAAATTCTTAATAAAGCGCTTCGGGAGAGAGGGTTTTTTTGTATTTCCTCTCTGGTTGGTTTTGTAGGATAAGGTTTTATGGTTTTTAATAAATTTTTAGAAACAGCTGATTGTCCTTCTAGTTTGATTAGTCGATCTTCTCCGGAATGAAAAGTAATAAAACAAAGTCTTTTTCCGGGTTTTAAAAGATCAATAGACTGCCAAAAAGCAGACTTTAGATTTTTGATTTCTTGATTAACATAGATTTTTAAAGCTAAAAAAGTTTTGGTTGCAGGATGGGTTCTTCCGGTTCGAGGAAGTTTTTCTTGGATGATTTGAGCCAATTGAGAAGCTGATTGAAAAGGACGATTTTTAATGATGATAGTAGCAATTCTTTTTGAATTTGTTTCTTGAGCAAGAGAACTTAAGATGTGATCTATTTCCTCAAGAGAATAGGTGTTTACAATGTCTTTTGCACTGGGCAATTCAGAGTGGGGATCAAGTCTCATATCTAAAGACTCTTGATCAGCAAAGGAAAAACCTTTTCCCTGTCCAGTAATCTGACTAGTGTTTAGACCAAGGTCAAAAAGAATTCCATCAGGAGAAGGAATCTTATTGTCTTTGACAATCTTTTCAAGGTCTTTAAAGTTTGCTTGGATGAAAGTGAAAGCGTCTTGCGACCTCCTGTGGTGTTTGACCACCGAAGGGGGGCAGGCCTCAAGACGCTTTTTTGAAGTTTTTATACTATCTTTGTCCTGGTCAATTGCGTAGATTATTCCACCAAGGTTTAAAATTTCTATAGTGTGTCCAGCGTGACCAAGGGTGGCATCAATATAGACGCCGCCTTTTTTAACTTTTAGGCCAGTAAGCGTTTCTTGTAAAAGTACTGGATAGTGAAAGTTTTTAGTTTTCATTTTCCTTTTTTTTAGTTTTTATTATCTTTTCGGATATGGAACTAATTTTTGTTTCTAATTTCTTTTGATGGTCGTCCCAGGTTTTTTTGTCCCAGATTTCAACGTAGGTTCCGAGACCCAGGAAGACGACTTGGTTTTTAACTTGGGCATGTTTTCTAAGATAAGCAGGAAAGAGAAACCTACCTTGTGAATCAAGAGTGATTTCGGTAGCGTTTCCTAGAATGAACCTGGCTGTTTCTCTGGCTGCTCCGAAGACGAAGGGTTGGTCTTGAATGTCTTTGGTAAGGGAGTTAAAAGAATCTCTTTTAACGACAATTAAAGAGCCTTCGTAGCCTCGAGTAATAATCAGGTTTTTGCCCAATATTTTTTTAAGTTTGCTGGGAAAAAAGAGGCGACCTTTCGTGTCTAACTTGGCTTGGTATTGGCCAAGCAGTTGTATTTTTTTTGCTCCATTATTCACCACTTTCCTCCACTAATTAACAGTGTGACCCAGTTGGGTATATGTTGTCAAGAGGGAAAATAGGGTAAATCAGGACAAAAGAGTGTTGTGACAGAATTTTGAGGTGGTGGAGGGAAACTCTTTTACTGGAGAAGATAGACACCAGTTAGTTTCTCGGGCGTGGTGATGGTGTCTGGGTCTACCTTTATACTTTTGGCGTTTCCGGCATCAGAAGCTGTGAGTAAGTATCCTTTTTCTCCCCCAAAGGTTTGGTGAAGGATATAGTATCCACTGGAAATACTGGAGGCGGTGATGGTAATTTCTCCATCAAGAGCAAGACCGTCCTTTTCAAAGTCTTTTGAAGAACTTAAGGTGAATGGGGTTTCAAAATAAGCAACTTGGTTTTGGGTAGTAGTTAAGGTAAGGCTCAAAGTTCCTCCAGTTATGCCTTCGTCGTATTTATATTTACAGGTATTGGTACAGGAACTGGTTCCTAAAAGCAGATCTCTTTCAATTTTGTTTTGTCCTTTAACGAGGATAGTGTCCCCTAGTCCTTTTTCAATAATCATGCCTTCATCTTGAGCTCGGTAGATTAGTTCATATTCAATTTCTTCAATGTCGGTAACCTTATCGATAATAAGTTTTAGTTCGTGACCGTCAGTGCGGGAGGTGATACTGATCTGGGGTTTTTGGGCCTCTTTGAGTTGGACAAGACGAGGGGTGGGGGTGGGTTCAGTTTCAGTCTCTTCTTTCTTTCCGCAAGCAGAAAGTAGAAACAAAGAAGGAGCGAGAAGAAGAGTTAAAAGAAGGGGTTTTATTAATCT
Source organism: Candidatus Shapirobacteria bacterium (assembly GCA_030613565.1). GTDB lineage: Bacteria > Patescibacteriota > Microgenomatia > UBA12405 > JAUWLS01 > JAUWLS01. Next base: position 30,496 of record JAUWLS010000007.1, read on the forward strand.
TTTGGTTCGAGGCATGTTTTTTGTTTTAATTTTTTAATAATTTTTCTTTTAAGAGTTTTTCTAGTTTCTTAAGAGGGATTCTTTCTTGTTTCATAGAGTCCCTTTCTCTTAGGGTAACTGTATCATCCTTTAAAGTGTCAAAGTCAATGGTGACACAATAAGGAGTACCGATTTCATCTTGGCGACGATATTTCTTACCAATGTTGCTGGAGTCGTCCCAATCCACAGAAAAGTTTTTATTTAAATCATCAAAAACCTTTTGAGCGTAGTCGATAAGTTTAGGCTTATTGGCAGCTAAAGGAATGACTGCAACCTGATAGGTGGCAAGACGAGGATCGATCTTTAAGACAGTTCTTGTTTTTCCATCCACCTCTTCTTTGGTGTAGGCATCGAGAAGCAAGAACATGAAAGTACGGTCTACTCCTCCAGAGGTTTCAACAATCCAAGGAACGTAGGTTTCTCCTGTTTTGGGATCTCTGTAGTTTAGTTTCTTTCCAGAGAACTTAGAGTGCTGAGTAAGATCGTAGTCGGCTCTCCAGTGAATTCCTTCCCACTCTACCCAATCGGCGAATTCTGTTTTGTATTCGATGTCAAAGGCTTTTTTGGCGTAGAAAACTAATTCATCTTTGTCGTGTTCTCTGAATCTTATGTTGTCTTTGTTATTTAATAAGGATTTGTACCAGTCAAAACGTTCTTGTTTCCAGAATTCATACCATTTGGTCATGTCGTCTGGATGAACAAAGAATTGAAGATCCCATTGTTCAAATTCTCGGGAACGGTAAAGGAAGTTTTTAGGTGTAACTTCGTTTCTGAAGGCTTTTCCAATTTGGGCGATTCCGAAAGGAATTTTTTGACGAGTGGAATTGATTACATTTTGGTAATTTAAGTAGATGGTTTGACAAGCTTCTCCTCGAAGATAGGTTTTGGTCTTTTCTCCTTCAATAACACCAACCTTGGTTTCAAAAAGAATGTTGAATTTTTTTCCTTTACCTAATTTTCCACCGCATTCAGGACACTCCTTCTTTTTTCCTTTTTTAAGCTGGTCTACTCTAAACCTTTTATGACAGGAGTCACACTCTGATAAGACATCAGCAAAACCTTTAACGTGTCCAGAAGCTTCCCAGACTTTGGGATGGGTAATGATGGTTCCGTCAATTCCAACCACATTTTTTCGATCTTTAACCATATCTTTCCACCAAAGGTTTTTTAGGTTCATTTTCATTTGAGCACCGATTGGTCCGTAGTCAAAAAATCCAGCAATACCACCATAAATATCAGAGTTTTGAAAGATTATTCCGCGTCGTTTACAAAGGGAGACTAAATCTTGAAGTTTGGTCATGTGGGTAGTATATCAGTTGGAGCTTCCACTCATCAAAGGCTTTTTTGATAGAATTTAATATATTGAAACACATAAGAAAAGTGAAGGGTGGTTTTTTGGTGACAGTTGGTTTTTTACTATCCCCTCTTTCGTGGTGGAATGATCTTTTAATAAATATTCCTCTGGTTTATGGTTTTGGTTTTTTGTTTGGTTTGATTTCAAAAAAACTGTTTCCTGTTTTCATGGTGATAGGGTATTGGTTGACGAATGTTTTAGGCTTTGTGTTGATGCACAAAGGAGTTGGTGACGTTTTAGGTAAGGAGGAGAAGAAGGGAAAAAAGAAAGAGCTTTTGAGAGATATTGCTTTTGGATCTCTTTACACACTTTTGATTGTAGTATTGATTTGGCTCAAGATTTTGAAGTTTCCGACGGAATACTTGAATAGGTAAGGTTAGGAGAAATTGTTTTCTTGATACTATGGGATATAATAGGGGCGATGATAGAAAGGACACCATATAAAAAGATCAGAGAAGGGGTTTTGGGTCGTGATTTTCTTTTCTCCCGTTTTAGGAGCAGATGTGGTTAATGTTATTGTGGCCAGGTCAGGTGGAAAGTATAAGAACGGCAGGGACTTGATGGAAAAATATCGAAATGATTCTGCCTCAGTTGAAGGAGATGTTTTAAAAATGCTTGAAGAAATGTTTCCAAATGCAAGGAGTACATATTTTATCCCCTATCAAGAGTGGACGCACAGTAGTGTTTTGGTTGACCAAAAATATTGGGATCAACTGATGGAGAAATTTTTAGCTTAAATTATTTAAACAACTTTAAGCTTTGAAGTGGTTTTTGGATTAGATTTTGAAAATAGGAGTTTAGGAGTTGTTGGGTTTGACGGTATTTTTTTTGGTTAAAAGAAGTGATGATTTCGGGAGGAGGGCCGAAACCTAAGTATTGGCAAAGTAAGATTTCAGATTTAATGAAATGATCTAGTTTTTTTTCTTTTATAGCTTTTATAGTTTGAGGAGTGATGTTGTAGATGGCCGGTTGAGGTTCTTTTTCGGGAAGAAGAATATTTAATAACTCGAAATAATAAAAGAGCATGGAGATTTGGGCAAGGTTTGGGGACTCAAGAATTGGCCTTTCAAGGTTTTCAACTTCAGTGAGGTGATAAAAATCGAATTTGGTGTAGAGTTGAGCTTTTACAATATTTCCGAGTTCAAGACTGCCAAGACGACGACTTTTAATACTTTTTACCCCCCTGGCTTTACAGATAATTTTTCCTAAAGATTTAGAAAAGATGGTGACCAAAAGGTCAGATTCTTTGAGGTTTCTTTTGGCAATAATTACCCCCTGGATTTTTTGGTAGGGATTCATCTTTAGAGCTTTATGTGCAGGGTCTTGTCAGAGTCGAGCATGAAGGATTCAATTTCTTGTTTGTTGACGAGGATCTTATAGTCAATTGGTTTTGACCCAGGTTGTTTTTGGATGGTTAGGGTGTAGTCAGCTGAAGGTTTTACGGGAGAAGTGTATTCAACAGAGACTCTGTTTTGAGATTCAGCATAGAGAGGGTATTTGTCTCCATAAAATCCTTCAAAGACAGTTTTTTCTAGTTCTTCGTAGGGGTCAACCTGGACTTCAGACCCGGTTAGTTTTTGAAGAGTTGAGCCAAGAGGAGTATAGAGACGGAACCAGTTTCTGTATTTGGGAGCATTTAAACAAAGTTGGCCAGCTTCGAGGTTACAGTTACTGGCTGGATGGGGATTATCGTAGACGATAGTTAGCTTGTGTTTTACACCATCTTCTTGAGGAGTGATTTCGTGTTCAATGGACTGATCAATGAACATGTTGGTTTTAGCAGCGGCAAAGTTGGCGTCATTTAAGTGAAGATAGTCCCCTTCCGGGTTATTAATAGAGCCAGCAATGTTTAAGCTAACAGCTGTCTTTTGAAGTTCCTCGTCCTGAAAATAGAACATTAGGTTCTTGTTTTTAATAGAAGTCAAGAAGGCGTCAGCTAGAGCGGGCATTTTTTCTTTGGGAGCAGCCATGACGTTGGCTAGGATAGATTGCATCATGGGACCTAGAAATCCTTTGCGGTCAGAGACCAGGGTTGATCTAGGTTTGTCGGCCAAGTGCTCAAGATAGTAAAAAGCGTTTGGGCAACCATAACAGCGATCATCTGGTTCAGTGGTTAACTCTCCCCAGTCTCCACCAAGACCTATCTTTCCAAAGACTTCAACAATATTTAGAAGGACTTGAGTATCAAGAATAATGAAAGCATCGTACTTATCAGTGGAAGCAATTGTGCCGTAGTTTTCTAAAAAGGTTTCTAGAGAAGTGGGAAGATCAGGAGAAAGGTTCATGTCACGAAGGTTCCAGTAGGGGACATTAATGTGATATTCCATAATTGGCCGAGGAGAGGGAATTGAGCTTTGAAAGAGTGAATCAAGGTGATATATATCGTCTGAGATAAGAGGTTTAATCTTTCCATTGTCAATCTCCAAGGTTCCATATGCGGTCCAGAATCCCCCAGTAGGACGAAGTTCGGCATTGTTTTGAAAGAGCATGAAGTATTGGCGAGGTTCGTCTTTTCCTAGAAGCCAAGAGGTTTTTTCAATTAAAGGACGACCGTCTTTTATAAGATTGAGGATAGTGTCTAGACTTGAACTGGCGGTGTAATATGATTCCTTAAGGGAAATGCCTGATATTTGGTCAGGATATTTTTCAATATCAATTTCTTTGGTTAGTTGGTCTATTCTCTCAACTTTTTGTTGAAGATCGTTTAAATAAGGAACTAAACCCTCGACACTTTCGGTTAAGAAGTTAATACGATCTTCGGTTGTTTTCCCGGATTCACTGCTTTCCTCTCCCCCACTAAGACCCAGAAAGTCTTGATAAGGTTCAACGGATTCGAGAACAATGTTGGCTGATTCAATTCCTAAATTTCCGATTTCGAATAACCTTTGACCATCTTGGTAATAGTTTTTAATGACTGGTAGTTTGCCCCAAAGAGAGAGAGACTCATATTGAGAGTTCAGGTCTTGGAGGTCTTTTTTAGTTAATTCAAGTTCTTCTCTAACTTTTTTTATGTTTTTACTGGCAACTGCTTGCCTTAAAGAGGTGGAACGAACATTTTTGATTTCTTTGGCCTTTGAGGCTAAATTGAGAGCTGGTCCCACCAAGGTAATCCCGGTCAGGATCAGAAGAAAAGTAGCAACAGAAAGAATAATCAGAACAGTTTTACCTTTCTTGGTCTTAAAAAAAGATTTTAGGTTTGAAAGTTTGAAGTTGGGTTTGAACTTGAACCCGAATTTTAACCCTTTTTTGGTTTTGGGAGATAAAGTTGGCTGAACAGTATTGTCCTGGTTAGGTGCAGAAGAAGACTCTTTTTGAGATATGGGTTTTAGAACAATTTCAGTCATCTTTAGTTTGACCAACTACCATTTACTGAACATTGCGGCAGGTGTCTTTATGAGTATAACAAGATCGTTTAATAAAGAAAGAGTTTGGGCGTAGTCAGAATCTAGTTTAGCCCTTTTGGGAAAGAGGATCTCATTTCTTCCACTTACTTGCCAGGGTCCAGTAAGTCCTGGTTTTACGGTGACAATTGTTTTTATCAGTTTCTTAGTTTTGGGATATTTTTCTCCTTGTTCTTTAAGTTCTATTTTTCGATAAGCACGAGGTCCGACCAAACTCATGTCTCCCTTTAATACGTTTAGGATTTGGGGAAACTCGTCTATGGTCCAGTTTCTTAGTTTTTTGCCAATAGAGGTAATTCGGGGATCTTCATCCAGAGGTAGTTTCCAGTCTGACTTTTTGTATTTTTCCCAAAGCTTTGGATATCTTTTTAGTCTTTCATCGTTATTTCCTATAAACATGGTTCGGAATTTGTAGAAGGTAAATTCTTTTCCATCTGTACCAACTCTTTTTTGAGTAAAGATCGCAGGGCCTGGAGAAGAGAGTTTGACCAGGATGCCAGCAAGGACAAGTACAGGAAAAAAAAGAATCAAGGCAACAGTGGACCCCACAAGGTCGATGATTCTTTTTAGAGGACGATAAGCATCACCTTTCATGGGATTGTTTTTCAAAATATTTAACATTTTTTTTCTTTTTAACAATCTCTCCCACCAGTTCTCGGACCTTGAAACTGTCTTTTAGAGAACAAACCAAGAGAGCATCAGGAGTATCAATAATGGCCAGGTCTTTTACACCAACAGTACCAACCATCTTTTGAGGGTCAGCCTTGATAATTAAGTTTTGGGAATCAACATTTACAGACTGAGTTCCATTAAGGTTTACAGGACCTGGTTTTCCGTTGGACATTATTTCGTGGATGGATCCCCACTCTCCGATATCACTCCAAGCAAAGTTTGCTGGAATTACTTTTAGATTTTTAGTTTTTTCAGAGATGGCTTTATCGATAGCTATGTGAAGATTAGTTTTATAGACTTTTTTAATGATTTTTGGGTTTTGAGGACCTTTTTCAAGAGTGTTGTAAAGTTTAAGATAGTCAGGGTTGTGTTTTCTTAATTCCTCTTTTAATGTTTTCACGGTCCAGGTGTAGAAGTTGGCGTTCCAGAGATATTTTTTAGTTTTTATGTATTTTTTAGCGGTTTCTTTATCTGGTTTTTCAGTAAAGTTTAGACATTGAAAAAATCCTTTTTGAGAGTCTTTTTGACCAATGTGGATGTATCCGTAGGCGGGGTTGGGCCAAGTGGGCTTAATGCCAATAGTTACTAGACAGGATTTTTTGTTGGCAATCTCTACTGAGTCTTTGAGATTTTTAATAAATTGTTTTTTTCCTTTCACAAAGTGGTCGGAGGCAAAGTGGGTAATGGTGGCGTCAGGATTGTTTTTGGCAATTACCGTGGTAGACCAGATCATGGCCAGGGCAGTGTTTCTCTTTCGAGGTTCATAAAGGAAATTCTCTTTAGGAAGAATGGCAGCATCTTTTTTGATTTCTTTTTGGTATCGCTTGTTGGTGATGATGTAGATATTTTGCTTGGGAACTAACCAGAGAGCCCTTTTTATGGCGTCTTGGAGAAAGGAGGAGTTTGGAGAGAGGATCTTTAAGAATTGTTTGGGATTAGAAGCTCGGGATACAGGCCAGAGACGGGGTCCGGTTCCACCACAAAGAATCGCTATGAAGTGATTGTTTTTTGGTGAAATTGCCATAATTTTTGAACTGCTGATTTAAAGTTTATCATAAATTTGTTTTGTGAAAACTTCAGCGCTTGTTTTCGGCAGTCCTGGGAATTAAAACTTTGTTTTTCAAAATCGTTAAGAGCTTTGACAAGAGAGAGACTGGTTTGTTTATTAAAAAAGAGGCCTGTTTTTGGACTAATGGTCTCAGCATGCCCACCGGCCTTAAAAGCAATGACAGGGGAGCCACTGGCCATGGACTCAAGGGGGGTAAATCCAAAATCTTCTTTTTGAGGACAGATTAGAGCTTTTGAGTTTTGATAAAGAAAAAGCAATTTTTTAGCGGTTACGGGGTCTGAAAACTCAATATTGGGTCCAGCAATGGATTTTAAATATTTAACTTGCCTCCCCTGCCCTACTATGAGAAGTTTTTTTTGGGTTTTATTGAAAGCTTTTATGGCAAGATCAACTTTTTTGTGGGCAACTAGGCGGGAAACTAAAAGGAAACGCTCTTTGACTACCTTGTTTTTGGGAAGGACAAAAAAGGAAGTATCTACACCAGGGTGGACAAGTGTGGATTCTCTTTGAAAGCTTTTTTTGATTCTTTCTTGGACAGTTTTTGAAGTAGTTAGGAAATGGTCTGGTCTTTGGGCCAGGATGTGATCAATGGTTTGAAGTGGTTTTAAGACTGGTTTTAAATAAGAAGGGGGGTGGAGCCAGAGATAACGGTTGGGAGTTAAACAATAGTTTAAATGAAGAGTGTTTGGTTTGGTGAGAATGGCATGACCAGATTGACTGGTGATGCTAATTAGAATGTCAAAGCCAGACAGGTCAAATTCTTCAAGAGCCATGGGGTGAAATGGGGTGTAAGGGGAAGGGTGGTGAGTAGAAAGGGGCAGCTTATTTAAAACAGAAGGGATGATTTTCAGGTTTTTTGCCCAGGGAGTTTTTTTAGGATGGTGATAGAGGGTGTAGATAGGAGCCTTGGGAAAAAGAGAATGAATGTTTAGAAGAAGTCTTTCTGCTCCACCCCACTGGTTGATCCAATCATAGAAAAGAGCAACTTTGGGAGACATCTCTTATTTTAGAACAAAAGATTCTTGTAGACAGCAAGTGTTTTTTGAGAAGTTTTTTTCCAAGAGTATTTTTGGGTTTGTTTGGTTCCTAATTCAATCATTTGTTTTCTTTCTTTAGATGAGGTGTTTAGGGAGTTAATGTGTTTTTGAAGAGTGGTCTGGTCGTCTGGATCAAAGTAGAGAGCTCCTGGACCATAGACCTCAGGAAGACAACTACTATTACTACTAATCACTGGACAAGAGCAGTTCATGGCTTCAAGACCAGTAAGACCAAAGCCTTCAATTTTACTAGGATGAACCAAGGCCAGAGCGTCTTTGTAGAGAGCAACGACAGTTTTGTCTGAAGGAAAGTCTAAAAGTTTTACTTGCTTTTCTAATTTCATAGATTCGACTTTTTCTTTGGTTTTTTCCCAGAAGTTGTTTTTCTTGGAACAGATATAAAGATAGACAGAGGGAATGTTTTTGAGAGCTTTTAAAACGATGTCGATGTTTTTGTGGGGATAAAGGTTTCCAGTGTAAACAAGGTAGGGTTTTTTGATGTCATATTTTTGATCCAGTTTGGATTTTTTTTGGCATAGTTTTTCAAAATTAGGGTCAACTGCTTCGTGGGTGACAGTGATTTCCTGATGAGGTTTTTTAAACTTTTTGACCAGAAAGTCTTTCCAGTAAAAACTAGGAACAATGAGATGGTTTTTTTGGATTACTTGTCTGGTTAAGGTCTTGTAAGCTAGGAATTTTAACCAGTAGATGGCAGGAGAACGAGTTGTAGTTTTGGACCCCTTAGATTGGTGTTTAATAAGGTCGTGGAGGGTAATGACAGAAGGTCCTGACCAGAATAGAGGACGGTTAAAGTGAGGGAAGTGGACAAGATCTGGTTTTAGTTTTGCTAAAAGAGGAGGGATAAGGATTTGTTCTTTTATTGAGTAGTGAGGAATGTTTACGGGAATCAGGTTAAAATCTCTTTTTAGATCTTTTTTTACAAAGTCATGATTTTTTTGATCAACCAGAAGGGTGAACCTAAAAGAAGGACTGTCTTTAGGAAAGTTTTTTAAGAGGTTTTGAATGTAGCGACCAATTCCAGTGTGTTGAGGTCCGTATAGTCGGGCGTCAAAGACGATATGTTTTTTATTCATTTTAGAAAAATTTTGCTTTGATAATGCGCATGGTCTCTAGGACTTTTATGGTGGACAGAACTGAAAAGGTTAAGAAAGAGGGATATTTTTTCTGGTAGTGTTTTTGATAAAAGATACGCATGGCGTTGGTGGAGGCTTTGGCGGATCTAACCTTAGTTTGACGAGAAGCGGAGGATTTTTTTTGAGAATGAGATTTAATACCGGAAGATATGCCTTGATAATGGTCTACTTTATATTGGGGTAAAAAATAGAGGGGGAGGTTCTTTTTAAAAAGACGATAAGAAAAATCGAGGTCTTCCCCGTACCAAAGATAGTCTTTATCCCACCAATTAAGATCATGGCCAACCTTGGTTCTTATGAGAAAGTAGGCGCCAGTACAAGACTCTATGGCGTGGGGTTTGTCTTTAGGAAGGTGGCCTAGAAAATAACCGGAGAACAAAGAAGATGTGGGAAAGAGTTTCGAAATCCCTGAAAAATGACAGAAAGAGCGCCAAGGGGTGGGAAAGCCTCGGTGACATTCGGGTTGTAGTTTGCCAGTGGCAACAAGGCGGAGAAAACAGGTGGCAGCGGCAATCTGGGGGTTTTTCTCAAGAAAAGAAACAGGCCCTGAAAGGGAGTTTTTGAAAAGGATGGTGTCTGGGTTTAAAAAAAGAGTGTATTTTCCTTTTAGATGAGGAATGGCTTTATTGTTTCCTTTTGAAAAACCAATGTTTTTTTTGAGAGGAAGATAAAGGATGTCCAGTTTTTTCTTCTCTGCTGCCTTTTTTGAAATGGCAACATCTAATGATATGGGACCTTCTATTATAGCTTCTCCTATCTGCTTCCTGTCTGCCATTTTAGATAAGACAGCATTTTGATAACCAGAC
>JAUWLS010000015.1 GCA_030613565.1 Candidatus Shapirobacteria bacterium
GATGGTAAGAGGATATGCAGAAAAGGAAGGTTATTATCCGGGGTATGGGGTGTGGAGGGTGGCAGATGAGCTAGTAGACGAGGGATACATTACAGTATCTTTGGACTTTTTAGGATACGGGGAAGGTGATGGTGAGAGTGAGGATATGCTTCAGGCTCGATTTGAAAAGCCAGTGGCAGTACTAGATCTTTTGGAATCAATAAAGAATTTTTCTTATGTGGATGAGGAAAGAATAGGGATTTGGGCGCACAGTAATGGAGGACAGATTGTTATTTCAGTTTTGGAGGTAACGGGGAGGAAATATCCTTCAGTTTTGTGGGCACCGGTAGTTAAAGGCTTTCCAGAAGGGGTTTTGGTTTATGCAGATGACTTGGATGATGGAGGAATGGTAGTAAGATCATCAGTAAATGAGTTTGAAGATCATTACGACAGTAGGTTGTACTCAATAGACTGGTATCTTAATGATTTGCGGGCTCCAGTAGTGATTATGCAAGGGGACGCTGATGAATGGGTGGGAGTTGATTGGCAAGAGAGCTTTAAAGAGAGGATGGGGGCTGCAAGTAGAGAGTTGGACTTAGTGGTTTACAAAGGTGCAGATCATAATTTGGTGGGGGGCTGGAATGAGGCAGTGGAAGATACGATAGAGTTTTTTTCTGAAAAACTTTAGGATTTGGTTTTAGGAGTAGGGAGCTCTTTGACTAGTTTGATGCCAAGAGAGGCAATTTTAGTTCCGGATCCACTAATGAAAGACATAAGCATTAAGAAAATGGAGATATTGACCATAGTGTTTAATAGTTCGTCGGGGATAAATTTAACTTCCTGGGTTGTAGATTCTTCACCTTCCTCTTTTTGAGGAGTTTCAGGCATTAATTGTTCAAGGTCTATTCCTGGAATTTCGATTTGGGAAAGGTCTAGTTGGGGAGTGGTGATGTTGGCAGAGGGGAGAGAAAAACTAGGACTTTCGAAATTAAAGACCTGAGGAGCCTGTTTCTTGCCAGTAAAAACAAGATAGATGGAGACAACAGAGAAGATGATAGCAACAATGCCGACTAGAAGAAGAGAATAACCAACGGTTTTTTCAGTGTTCATAGATAAAGGATAGTGAAGAAGAGGGTTTTAGTCAAAGAAGTGGTAGTAGATGATTTGAAAAAGTGTTTTTAGAGCATCGTAAGCGGTGATATGTTTTCCTTCTTGGTAAGTTCTTCCGGAATAGGAGATTCCAACTTCATAGAAACGAATATTTGGTATGCGAGCTAATTTGGCGGTTAGTTCCGGTTCTAGTCCAAAGCGATGGGAATTTATTTTAATGTTTTTTGCTTTTTCTTTTAAAAAGACTTTGTAACAAGTTTCCATGTCAGTAAGGTTTAAGTTGGTAAAGCAGTTGCTTAAAAAGGTCAGGAAACGATTGGCGAGGTAGTGGTGGAAGTAGAGGACGCGGTGAGGAAGGTGGCCTGTAAATCTGGAACCATAAACAACATCGGCCTTGTTTTCAAGAATAGGAGAAAGAAGGAGAGGGTAGTCTTTGGGATCATATTCTAAATCAGCGTCCTGGATAAGAATGACGTCTCCAGTAGATTCTTTAAGACCTTTTTTAATAGAGTAGGCTTTTCCTTGGTTAGTCTTATTGGTAAGTATTTTTAAGTGTTTATTGGTTTTTATGGTTTTAAGAATTGATTTGGTTTTTTGATTAGAAGCGTCGTCAATAATAATAATTTCCTTTTGAAGACCAAGAGTATCTGATTCTTTTACTTTTTTAAGGATAGTAAGAAGAGTTTTGTCTTCGTTGTAGCAGGGAATAAGAATGGATAGTTTTTTTAGTTTAGTCATTGGCTTTAAAGAGGGCTCCAACTCGAGTTTCGTAAATTAAAGTAAAATCGGAACTTTCCCTTAGTTGTTTATAGAAGGAGGCAAAGTATATTTTATCAGTATGGACGTATTTGGAGTTAAAGTAGTCTTTTAATTCCCTTTTGGGATCTTGAGATAGGCCATGGGCAATGGACCGGTATTTTTTATGGAGATCCTTGTCAAAGTCATAAATGTAGATGGGATCCAAGGTAACAATGTATTTATAGTTTGGAGCTAATCCTAAAAGATATTGAGAATCTGACCAATTGGCATGAAAGATAGTGGAGTCTTTAGGAACTTCTTTTTGAATTACTTTACTGATTTCTTCAAAATGGCCGTTGTAAATATTAGTAGAGACAATTTTTAGTTTAAAACTGACCAGAGTGTTTAAGATAAGAAGAGGAGGAAGAAAAATGAAGACAAGTTTTAAGTTCTTTTTTAGAATTTGGGGCCAAGGGAGAAGAAAGAGGGTGACTAAAGCAAGGGGGAAGGATTGATTGGCGTAGCGTTGAGATCTGAAAGAGAGGATGAAAAAAGCAAGATTGGCGAGCAGGAAAAGAAGATGATGGGGTTTTATGGATTTTCTTTTTTTATAGGCGATATAGAAAATAGAGAGGTTTAGAGGAATAAGGAGAGGATGATTAACTAGGTATTCTATGATGCTGTAGGGGAAGAATTCGGCTCCGAGTTCAAGAACTCCCCAGCGGGTAGCAAACCAAGGAACTTTTATACCGTTTAGGTACCAATAAAATAGGTTGTCAGGAAAGTTAGGATGGAGAAGAAAACCGATCCCTATAGCGGCAAGAGTGATAAGAAGGGGTTTGAGGTTTAGTTTTTTTTCAAAAACAAGAAGAGTGAAGATGTGGATGGAAGAAAAGATGAGAGATAGTTGGGGACCAGAGACATGCCACATAGTATAGAAAATGGTGAGGAAGAAATAAGGTTTATATTTTTTCTTTCCAAGGAAGAATAAAGAGAGAAGCATGAGAGCGAAGGACAGAATCATGGTTCGGGGTCGAGAGAGATTGAAAAGAAAGGCGGGAGATCCAAAAAGTAGAATGAGAACGAGAGGGACAAGATCTTTTCTTTTTTTTAAGATAAAAAGAAAAACAGAAAAAAGAGCCAGAGCATTTAAAAGAGCAAAGATTTTTATAGAAGTTTGGGGATTGAAAAAGATGTTTAAGGGAGCAGAAAAAAGATGATAGAGAAACTCTTTGTCAGAAAATTTTATGGAAAAAAGGGAGTAGGGAAGTTGGGGAAGAGATTTTAAAAAACCGTTGTCTAAGACCATTTTTCCTAGTTGGGCGTGGAGATAGCCATCAGCTCCCCAGATGTGGGGAGTGGAAAACTGGACGAGACCAAGAACTAAAAATGAAAGAAGGAAAGGAAGAAGCATATGGTTATATGATAATCTAGAATTAGATGAACAGAAAGAGCAGAAGTTTACCAAAAGCTGGAAGTTTATGGTTTCTTTTAGGTCCAGCCTTTGTGTGGGCAGCAACAGCACAGGGAAGTGGGGAATTGATATGGTGGCCCTATCTAGTAGCTCGATACGGGGGAGCGTTTTTGGCACTTTTACTGCCAGCGGCAGTGATCCAGTTTTTTGTGAACAGAGAGATTTCAAGGTATACAGCAGTGACTGGAAAAGGAATTTGGAGAGGATTTGTGGGGATTTCAAAGTTTTATGCTTGGCCTTTGTTTTTATTGTGTTTCGTAAACTTTTTATGGTTTGGGGGTTATGCATCGGCAGGAGGATCATCACTTTTTGAGGTATTGCAGTTTCCGGTGGGAGTAAGTGAGAGGGTGGGAAGTTTGTTTTGGGCTTATGTATTAGTAGGAGTGTTTACGGTAGGACTTTTATTTTCAAAGACAATTTATAAGTTCATTGAAGTGGTGATGAAGGTGGTAACGGGGATAACAATAACAGGGCTTTTGGTGTCAGTGATTTTGATTGGATCAAAAGAAAGTTTTTTGAGTTTCATTTCAGACCTTTTTAATTTTTCTAAGATTGGGGCAGGAGTGGATTGGGCTAATTTTGACCATTCAAAGCTGGTGACAGCCTTGGTGTTTGCAGGAATGGGGGGATTTTTGAATTTAATGTATTCCTATTGGATGAAGGACAAGGGAGTGGGAATGGCAAAGTACGGAAAGCCCATATCAGGACTATTGGCCAAGAAAGGATTGGTAGAGGAAGAAGTTGATTACCAAATAGAAGACAGTGAAGAAAATAAGAAAAGATGGAAAGGGTGGATGAAATATCTTAATGTTGATTCAGGGTTGGCGGTGGGAATAAATGCGGCAACAATTTTAATGACTTCCTTTTTGGCTTATGTATTACTATGGCCGGAGAGAAATTACCCCTCTGGTTGGTCAATAACAGTGGCTCAGTCAACCTTTTTTGAAAGTGCCTTTGGGACAGTGGGGAGGGTGGTGTTTTTAATAGTGGCAGCAGCTTTTTTGGTAGATACTTGGTTGGCTTTGGCCGATGGAGTATCAAGACAGTTTGCTGACTTTACAGTTTCTGTTTCTGAAAAAGCCAAAAAGAAAGGGATGAGATGGTGGTACTATTTTTGGCTGGTGTTTTTGATTGGAGTGACAGTAGTGACTATGCCTTTGGCTCAACCGGGGGCCTTAATGAAGATGGTAGGAGTGATATCAATGTTTGCCTTTGTGTTTTACATTCCGGCTTTGGGATATTTAAATTACATCAAACTACCCAAAGAGAATCCTAAGTTTTTAAGACCAGGGTGGGCAAGTGGTGTGGTTTTAGCAGTAGTTTGGCTTTTGTACACAGGATTGGCCGGGTGGTATGTGTCGATTCTTTTGAAGGGTTAAGCAAGTTCAAGGCAGGTGTAGAAAAGGAAAAGTCCAATAAGAATGGCCCCTTCCCAACGATCTAGGCGGTGTTTACTAAAGGTGAAGAAGGTGAAAAGGATGGCAATGAAGATGTATTCGATCATAGGAAGAAGGATGGTTTGAAATTCAGGAACAACAATGGGGTAGATAATGGCAGCGATTCCAATAATAAGGGTGGCGTTGGTAACACAAGACCCGATAATGTTACCGAGAGCCATGGTGATCTTTCTTTCTTTGGTTGCTTTTAGACTAAAGACGAGCTCGGGAAGAGAGGTTCCAATGGCGATGATGAAAAAGCCAATAAAGAGAATGGGAAGACCAAGATCTTGGGCTAGAGACTTACTGATCCAAATAATGGCTTGAGAGGCAGCAATTAAGAAAGTAACAGAGAGAGCGAGTTCTCTAGTGGTTTTAAAAGCCTTTTTGAGAGCCTTGGTTTCCAAGTCTCCCTTGGTCATTTTTTTAAGATGGTGGTGGGGTTTTCTGATCAGAGAAAAGATGTAGACAAGGTAGGAGGCAACGAGAATAAATCCTTCTGTGCGACCAATTCTTCCATCAAGAAGAAAAAGAAGGGGGAGGAGGGTGTAAAGAAGAGGGAGGAAAGCAGATTTGTTTTCTTGGTCATGATTGAAGTGAAGAGATTTTCCAACAATAGCAGTAATACCGATGACCAGAGAAAGATTAACAATGTTACTGCCTAAAGCGTCTCCTAAAGAAAGAATGGAGAGTTGGTTGGTAGCAGCAGAAATAGCAACTGAAATTTCAGGTAAGGAAGTAGCCAGAGACATAATAATGGCAGTGGTGGCAAACTGACCGAGCTTGGTGAAAGAGGAAAGATAGGTGAGGGATTTAACTATTCGTTGGGTAATGAGATTTAAAACGTAGGAGAAGACAAGAACGGCTAGGATTTTTAAGATAAAGAGAGGCATGAATTAAATGTACAGGAAAAAGCTCTTAGTTGGTAATTTTTTTCAAGAAAGCCTTCTTGGTTTGAATCCAGAAAGAGGATTGGCGACAAAGTAACTGCTTTTTACTAAGGAGTATTTTGACCGTTTCTTCCAAGAAAATGGTGTTTTGAGATCCTTTTACGAGAATGGTTTGGTTGGGTTTAATTATGGATTTGATTTTTTTGTTTAAGGCTTGAAAGTGAGGAAAGTGGTAGGTGTTTTTTGGAGGAAAGGATAGTTTTTCAAGTTGAGGAAGGAAATGGTCTTTCATTTGAGGGCCGACCAAAATTAGATAATCAGCTGATTTTGCAGCAGTACAGGCAAGTGAGCGATGTTCTTGAGGGGACTGAAGTCCAAGTTCGCGCATGTCTCCTAAGATAGCGATTCTTTTTCCTTTGGGAGTAGAAGAGAGAAGCTTGAGCATGGAATGAGTGGCTGTGGGAGAAGAGTTATAAGAAGAATCGATAATAGTGGTATTTTTGATTCCTTTAAAAACAGAAGAGCGGGAGGGAGGCAAGGAGAGGTTGTTTTTAAGATTCTGAAGACAGGTTTTTAGATCAAGGTCTTGGGAGAGTCCAACAAGAACAGAAAGAGCGAAAGTGTGGGCAAGTTTTTCAGAAAGAGCGTAATTTTTAATTTTTAGAGTTTCTTCTTGAGATTTGTAGAAATAGGTGGCAGAAAAGAGGGTGGGGGAAGAGATTACGTTTTTGATGACCAAGGTATTTTCTGATCCCTTTCCGGCGGTATAAGATTTGGTCTTTATTTTTTTAATTAAAGGTTTTAAAAAGGGGTCGTCAGAGTTGATAATAGCGAGACCGTTTTTGGGTAGGGAAGTTATTAATTTTGCCTTTTCTTGGGTTAAATTTTCTAGTATTTTCTTTAACCTTTTCTTCCCTTTGATGTCTTTTGATACAGTTTTATCAAACTGCATGGAGTGCACAGAAGAGATGTTTAAAATGAGTCCAATTTGGGGACGAATTATCTTCAATAGATAAGACATATTTTTGGGCTCGTCTGGTTCATCGATGCCCATTTCGGCTAAAAAGTAGTCGTAGGTTTTCCAGTCGGTAAGTATTTTTGTGGGAACCAGGAGAGCGATTTTAAGCCAGGAAAAAAGAGAGTAAGAAGTGATTTTAATGTCCAGGATACTTAAAGGAAGGCCTGTTTCTGAATTCCCGGAAGAAGAGGTTTTGACTTTGAAGTGAGGTTTTAAAATAGCCTTGAGAGAAGCCATAAGGGTAGATTTACCAGCAGAACCAGTGATACCAATGATGATTATCTTTTTACCTTTGGTTATTAAGGACAGGAGTTGAAGTTTGGCCAGTTGAAGTTTGGCAAAAAAACGGAGATAAAAAAGAAAAAGAAAAGAAATATTTTTTTTCATACTTACTTGATTTTAACAGGAGTTTCTTGGTGGGTTATTTTTTGGATTTGTAAAGGGTCCAGGCGGCTAAAAAATAGACGTTTATCATCTTACCGTCTTTTATTTTTTGGTCAATTTCTTTTTCAGTTAACCAGTAGTTTTTTATATCTTCTTCAGTAATGTCTTTTTTGGCTGATTTCTTTTCAAGATTAGTAGCAAGATAAATGTACATGAGGGCATCTGATCTTCGGTTGTTCACCAAAGCGGTTCCAAGAAGAGTTAAAGAATTGGCTTTATAACCAGTTTCTTCCATTAATTCACGGTTAGCTCCGTCTTTAGGATCTTCCTCTTTAGGGACAGCTCCGCCTGGAAATTGAATTATGGTTTTGTTTGGAGGGTAGGAATATTCTTCTTGAATCAAGATCTGTCCTTTTTCGTTTTTACAGATAAGAGTCGCGCTATTTCCCCTGGATTCGAATTTCAAGTAGTCGGTTTTAGTTCCGTTAGGTAGGAGAACCTGGTCTTCAAGGAGAGTTATTCTAGGATGAGAAAAGATTTTTTTGGAGGAAAGGGTTTTCCACATTATGAAAAATCTGAAAGATCAACTTTGATTCCAGGGCCCATAGTGGCGGAAAGAGTGATCTTTTTGATGTTTTGGAGTTTTATGGTTTTGACTAAGGTGGAAAGATTTTCTTCTAGTTGTTTTCCGGTTTGAGAAATTTTTCCAATAACAAGATGGGCAACAGGAGATTTTTTCTCAGTTTTTATCTTAGTTCCACCAGAACTTAATTTCTTGAGAGTTTCTTTGGGTTTGTCGGTTAAGGTTCCGTTTTTAGGATTAGGCATTAGTCCTTTAGGGCCTAAAGTACGAGCAAGGGGAACAAGATTTTTCATGTCTTGGGGGGTGGCAATGAGAATATCAAAGTTAATTTGTCCTTTTTTGATTTCTTCAAGAAGGGCGGGAGTAACAAGGACAACTTTCTTTTCTTTCATTCCCTTGGCGTGGGGAAGAGAGAGTTGCCCTAGATCACCAGTGATAGTAGTACCGAGGTGAGCTTCAAGATTTCCATCAAAACTGGTTAGAGAAGTTTTTTTAGCAAGAGCAATAGCTTCTTTTGGAGAATAGAGCTTTTTTTGATCAACAAGGGCTCTGGCAGTTTTATATTTTTTACTTCTTTCTTTCTTTTCTTTTTTGGCAGCAGGAGCTTTGGTTGCTTCTGAGACTGATTCTTCAACTTTAGTTTCAACTACAGTTTCCTCTTTGGAAACTTCTTCTTTTTTGATTGAATCGTCAATAATGACTGTTTTTTTCTTGGCCATAATAGGTTTTTAATTTTTTACAGAAATTCCCATAGATCGGGCAGTGCCAGCAACAATTTTTTTGGCTTGGGCCATATCTTTGGTATTTAAATCAGGTAGTTTTTCGGTGGCAATAGCTTCGACTTGAGCGTCGGTCAGTTCGGCAACCATTTCCCTTTTGGGAGCAACAGAAGCCTTTTTAAGGTTGAGCGTTCTTTTGATCATGTCAGAAACAGGAGGCTTTTTAAGAACGAAATCAAAGGAGCGGTCTTCGTAGATGTTGATGATAGCGGGGACCAGGTTTCCCATTTGATCTTTGGTTTTTTCGTTAAACTGGTTAACAAAGTCCATGATTTGGATACCATGAGGACCTAGAGCAGTACCTACTGGAGGTGCAGGAGTTGCTTTCCCGGCAGAGATAACGATTTTAACAACAGCTTTTATTTTTTTTGCCATATTTAGATTTTCGCAACTTGTAGTATATCAAGTTCAACTGGAGTTTCTCGACCAAAGATGGAAACAAGAACTTTTAGCTTTCCTTTATCAGGATCAATTTCATCAATTGAACCCAGAAACTCTGTGAAAGGACCATCGATGATTTTAACAGCTTCTCCAATAGTGAACTTGGCTTTGAATTTAGGTTTATCTTCTTTAACAACTTTGATGATTTTTTCAACGTCTTCTTGGGAGATAGGGGTGGGCTTATTATCAATACCAACAAATCCAGTGACTCCAGGAGTAGTTCTGACGGTAAGCCAAGAATTGTCATCAAGAATCATGTGAACCAGGATGTATCCAGGAAAGATCTTTTCTTGGATCTTGGTTTTTTGGCCTCTTTTAATGACCATTTTACTTTGAATGGGGACAATAGCTTCATAAACAGTGTCTTGGAGGGCCATAGACCGAATACGTTGCTTTAGAGCAGTAATTACCTTGTATTCGTGACCGGAATAGGTGTGGATGACGAACCAGACGGCGGTGGGTAATGGCTCGACAGAGGAGAGTTGGAAGCGATATTTTTTCTTTAGCTTCTTTTTCTTCAGTTTAGTTTTTATTTTTTTTGCTTTTTTTATAGGCATGTTTTTTTGTTAGTTTTTAAAGCTTGAAAGCCATCCAATTATTTGAGTAAAAAGGTAATCCAAACTACCCAGGATCAGTGCGGTAAGAATCGAGATAAATATTACCACGAAAGTGAGCTGAATTAAAGTATCTTTCTTGGGCCAGCTAATTTTTCCTAGTTGGTCCTTCACCTCGGAGAGGAAAGTGGTGACGCTTTTTAACATGTGCAATGATAACACTTTTATGTTTTTAAGGCTTAGGAAAAGGGGAGTTGATTTAGTTTGAAGTGGAGGGGATTTTTTGGAAAAATTAATGTTTGTGAAAAATGAGTCATTTTGAGGTGGAAGTTTCTAGTTGACAGTACTGTGGTTAGTGTTTAAGATGACTTTCAGTCACTACCGACAGTGTTTTTCTTAAAAGCGAGAAAAACAGAATACTTGCCCCAAATTATTATGTTAGCCCAGTTATGAACTGTCCATATTGTGGACATGACAATTCAAATGTTTTGGAGTCTCGGGAAGCCGAAGAGGGTCGAGTAGTAAGGCGCAGGAGAGAGTGTGAAAAGTGTGACAAAAGGTTTACTACTTATGAGAGAGTGGGAAATATAGGGTTGAAGGTGGTTAAGAAAGATGGAAGAAAAGAGGTTTTTTGTAGAGAAAAACTAGAAAAAGGGGTAAGGAAAGCTTGTTGGAAGAGGGATGTTTTAGAAAAAGACATGAATGAAGTAGTAGACGAGGTGGAAATGATGCTTTTAAATAGGAAAAGCACAGAGATACCATCAAGAGATATTGGAAAGTTACTTTTGACAAGAATTAAGAGATTGGATCAGATGGCTTATATAAGGTTTGCCTCGGTTTACCTTGATTTCAAAGACATTAATGAATTTAGAAGTTATTTGAGAAAGGTTTCAAAAGATGGCAAACAAAAGAATTAAAACAATGATCAAAAAGATTAAGAAAAGAAGTGGGAGGGTGGTTACATTTAGTTCAGGAAAGATTGAGAAGGCGGTCTGGGGAGCGTTTAAGTCAAGTGGGGACGCAAATCGAGGGAAAGTAAGAGGAGTGGTGGTAGATGTGGTTAATGAGATGGAGAAGAGATTTAATGGGACCATTATTCCAGAAGTCGAGCAAGTGCAAGACTTGATTGAAAAAGTACTTTTACAAAAAGGATATGACGAGGTTTATGGGGCGTACAAACTTTATAGAGAGCTTCATAGAAGGTTAAGAAAAGTGGATAGTTTGGTTGATTCTGACGAGTTGATTGAGAGATATCTTGAAAAAACAGACTGGAGAGTTAAGGAGAATGCAAACATGGCCTATTCTTTGCAGGGACTTAACAATCACGTTGCAGGGATTATTTCTTCAAATTTCTGGATGAATAAGATTTATCCGGGGAATATAAGAAAGGCTCATATCCAGGGAGATATGCATATCCATGACTTGGCTTTATTATCACCTTATTGTACTGGTTGGGATCTTAAGGACTTTTTAATGAGAGGGTTTGGTGGGGTTTCTGGAAAAGTGAACAGTAAACCTCCAAAACATTTAGGATCGGCGTTGGGTCAGTTGGTTAATTTCTTTTATACGATTCAAGGAGAGGTGGCAGGGGCAGTAGCAGTTTCCAATTTTGATACTTATTTGGCCCCTTTCATTTATTACGACAAACTAAATTACAAGCAAGTGAAGCAGTTGATGCAAGAGTTTGTGTTTAATATGAATGTGCCAACAAGAGTTGGCTTTCAGACTCCTTTTACAAACATAACAATGGATTTGAAACCCACAAAGACAGTGGCGGAAGAATCGGTGGTAGTTGGGGGGAAAGTGTTGAACAGAAAATATAAGGACTTTCAAAAAGAGATAGACATAATCAATAAGGCTTTTGCGGAAGTAATGATGGAAGGAGATGCACAAGGAAGAATTTTTACTTTTCCAATTCCAACCTATTCATTGACGAAAGATTTTGACTGGGATAACAAGAACTTGGAAGCAGTGTGGGAGATGACCAGAAAGTACGGTGTGCCTTACTTTTCTAATTACATTAACTCAGATATGGATCCAGATGACGCAAGGAGTATGTGTTGCAGATTGAGATTAGACAATAGAGTACTCAGGACAAGGGGTGGTCTGTTTGCAGCCAATCCTTTAACTGGTTCGGTGGGAGTGGTAACAATGAATTTGGCAAGACTTGGTTATTTAGCTAAATCAGAGAGTAGTGGTGAGAAATATAGAAAAAGAAAGTTTTTCTCACTTTTGGGAGAATTAATGGATTTGGCTAGAGATTCATTGACCATCAAAAGAGATAAGGTAGAAGACTTTACAGAAAAAGGACTTTATCCATATTGTAAACATTACCTTTCTGACATTTACGAGAGGAATAAGTGTTACTGGAGGAATCATTTTAATACCATAGGATTGAATGGAATGAATGAGGCTTTGGTGAATATGATTGGGAAGGGGATTGAAACAGAGGAAGGAAAGGCTTTAGCTTTGGAGGTGATAGATTACATGAGGGAAAAAATTACAATCTACCAGAAAGAAACAGGGGAGATGTTTAATCTTGAGGCAACCCCAGCTGAGGGGACAAGCTATCGCTTTGCCAGGATTGATAAGCAGAAATACCCAGATATGGTTTGTGCTAATGAAAAGGAGTATAAGAAAAAGAAAGTAGCTCCTTATTACACTAATTCAAGTCACTTACCGGTGGGTTATACAGATGACATTTTTGAGGCCTTTGATCATCAGGACGAACTACAGTGTGCTTATACTGGAGGGACAGTGTTACATGGGTTTTTAGGGGAAAGTTTGCCTGATACAAAGAGTGTTAAGGCTTTGGTTAGAAAATTGGCCGAGAATTACAAGATGCCATATTTTTCAATGACACCAACTTTTTCAGTTTGTTTAGATCACGGATATCTTAAGGGAGAACATAAGACTTGTCCTAAGTGTAAGAAGAAAGGAAAGACAACAGAGTGTGAGGTCTTTTCAAGAATTGTTGGCTATTTACGCCCCGTAAGTCAGTGGAATGATGGAAAAACTCAAGAGTACAAAGACAGAAAAGAGTACAAAGTGAAGGATAAGAAAAAGTAAGATGATTCTGGGAGGTTTACAAAAAACTAGTCTAGTAGACTTTCCAGGAAGGGTAGCTTGTACAGTTTTTACGGTGGGGTGTAATTTTAGATGTCCATATTGCCACAATAAGGATTTGGTGGATATTGATGAGAGTAAGTTAGAGATGATAAGTGAAGAGAGTTTTTTTGAGTTTTTGAAAAAAAGAGAAAAAATTCTTGACGGGGTTTGTATCACTGGAGGGGAGCCGACTTTGCAAAAAGATTTGGGGTTGTTTTTAAAAAAGATTAAAGATTTGGGGTTGGAGGTTAAAGTGGACAGTAACGGGACAAACCCTCTGGTTATTAAGAATTTATGCAAGAAAGATTTAGTGGACTTTTTGGCGATTGATTATAAGACTGAGTGGAATAAATACTCGGAGCTGGTGGGAGTAGATTTGGTAGAGAAAGTGAAAGATACTTTTGAGTTTTTAATGGGTTGGGATAAGGAGTGGGAGATAAGGACGACAGTGGTTCCGGGGGTCCATGATGTAGATCTTTTGAAGAAAATGGGAGAAGGACTTTTGACAATATCAAAAGGTAACAAGAAGTTGAGGTGGTATTTGCAGAAATTTTTGCCAAGTAATTGTTTGGATGAGAAGTTTTTGAAAATAGAGACTTGGAGTGATGAAGAGTTTGAAGAGATGTTTAAAAAAGTAAGAAAAGAGTTTGACTTTGTGAGGTTGAGATAGGGTTAGTTGAGTAGGGATTTTTTGATTTTGTCCGGAGTGGTGGTTTGGATTTTTAGTTTTTTAAAATCCTTATCGTAAGTACAAATAGCACTGTTTGGAGGTAGTTGGGTAGCAATGAGACAGTCGGCAAGTTTAACTTTGGTTTTGAGGTGGAGCTGAAGAGCTTTTCTGAAATTAGTTTTTTCTATGAGAGTCAGGTTTCTGGTTTGAAGTATTTTTTTTAAGTCTTTAGTCATTTCGGAGATGGCGACCCCGTATGTTTTGGTCATGACAAAGTGAGTTTCAAGGAGAACAATGTTGGAGGTATATAGTTTGAGTTTTCCCAACTGATTTAGATGAAATAGGGTTTGGCAATCAGCGAACATTTGTTTGTGATCGGCGCTGAGAAGTCTTATCCAGATATTGGAGTCAATGAAGATTTTTTTCACAATTGAGAGTAATCGATGTAATCTCGAATATTATCAACATCAATTTTTTTGTTTGGTTTTAAATCTTTATACTTTCCAGCGAGAGATAGAACTCCACCCTTTTTAGGCTTGATGAGTATTTCCCCCTTGCTAGTAGCTTTTATGCTTGCTTGGGAAGGGTGGGTTAGATTCAGTTTTTGGCGAATGGCAACAGGAATGTGAATTTGCCATTTGCTGGTAATACTTATTGTTTGGCTCATGACAATAAGATATTAACAACAATAGCAGTATGTTGTCAAGGAAATACACTTAAAAAATAGAAGACTGATACAGAGCTTGAGGTAAAATAGAGGGTGGAAGAAAACAGACTAAAGAGACTAGAAGAAGAGCTTAAGAAGTACAACAAGAAGCTTTCTCAGATGAAAAAGGATTGGGCGGCAACTAAGGAAGGTAGTAGGTATGGAAATGAGTACTTGGAGACTCAGATTAAGGTTTATCAGGCAATGATTGGGGATACAAAGTTAGCGATTTTCGAAGAAAAGAAAAAACTTAGGAGTTTTTCTTGATCCACTTTTCTCTTTTTAAGTAGAGGAATCCAAGGATTAAAGCAGCACCAATAATAGTGAGGACAGATTCAACTTTATCAAGACCATGAGCCAGTGAGATATAGGTTTCGCCCATTTGAAAGCCGATGAAGCCAAGAATGGTGGCACGAATTAGAAGAGCCAAGAAAATTAGAGGGTAGAATTTTTTTGGTTTTATCAAAAATCCTCCACAAAAACCGGCCATTAGAGAAACAGGGACAACAGGGATGATGGTGGCGACAAGAATGAAGACTTCGTCGCGAACAGTCTTTTGCCAATCAGCTCTTACCTTTTCAATTAATTTCCAGGAGATGCCAATGAATTTTCCGAAACGATCAATAAGGGGTTTGCCTCCGAAATAGGCGATGAGGTAGACCATGGAGACACCGATGGTGGCACCGAGGGTATAAGGAACAGAGACTTTTGAAAAGATAGAGAAGATGGATTCAAAGAAAGGAAGATCTTTGGCAGTAAGAATTGCACCGCCGGCCATGGTGATGATTGGACTGGGGATGGGGACAATGATTTGTTCTATGAAACCACCACCAAACATAGAAAGAAAGGGATGGCCATCAATGGATGAAAGAATTGCTTCTAGTATTTTTGACATAGACAAATAGTAGCGGGGAGACAAAGAAAAGTAAATATGGCGAATTTAGTCGAGGTGGAAGTTTATTTTTCTAATTTAATGACTTTGATTTTGGGGAATTGGAAGTCTTTGGTGTTAGCAGTAAGAACTGTGTGAATGTTGTTTGATAGCATTGTGGCTACAAGAAAAAGATCGAAGACGTGATTGGGATTTTTAAGGGAGTGGTTTTTGAGTAGCTTTTGGAAAAGAGTGAGGGTTTGGGGAGTAGGATGAATGAAGCGAAAAGCAGGAGAATGGTGGTATTTGGTGATTTCTTTGTGGATGGTTTGTTGAGGGAGAGGTTTTTTGACTCTTTTGGGGTTCAAGAGGATGGCCGAAAACTCAAGGAGGTTTTGAAAGGCAAGATGAGCTTTGATTTTGCCGGATATGGCTTGATGGTGATAGTGGGACGAGGCCTGGTAGAAAGGGGAATCTTGATTTTGATTGTAGACAAGGACGTTGGTGTCAAAGAGGACTTTTGGTTTAGAGGTGGTCATATATTTCAGTTCGGCTTAGATTGCCCTTAATGTTTCCAAGCTTGTGTCCACCGATTTGACCCTTCATTTTTTTGCGAGGTTGACTTGTCTTTAGACTTTGAACCAAACTATCGTTGATGATTGCTTTAAGGGTTGTGTTTTCATTTAGAGCTTTGAGTTTGGCTAGATAGAGCAGGTGAGGGTCTATTCTGACAGTTGTTTTGGTGGTGGCTTGCTTCATATAGCCATATTAACATCTAATCATATTAACATCAATATGACATTGTTGATGAAGATGGAAGAATAGTGTAGATTCATGAAATATGATTCTTTCAGATAAAGATATAAGAAAATGGATGAAGGAGGAGGGATTGGTGATTAAACCCTTTGTTAAGAAAAATATTCAGCCGTCTTCTTATGACCTTTTGTTAGGGGGAGAAATTCGAGTTTTTGATAATTATAAAGAAGGTTTTATAGATGTTAGGAAAAAAGTTGATGTAACTCGAGTAGTAAAGGTTGGTAAAGAGGGTTTTGTAATACATCCAGGCGAACTTGTTTTAGGATCTACTAAGGAATACTTTGAAATTCCGGGAGGATTGTGCGGAAAGCTTGAGGGAAGAAGTTCTTTGGGGAGATTGGGGTTAGTGATTCATGCAACAGCAGGGTTTGTGGACCCAGGATTTAAAGGATGGCTTACTTTTGAAATAGGAAACTTATCAAGACTGCCAATTAAGATTTATAAAGACATGAGGGTGGCTCAAATTTGTTTTATTAAAATGAGCAGCGTTCCAGAGAGACTTTATGGAAGTAGTTTGAATGGTAACAAATACCAAGGACAGAAGGGTCCAACAGCGAGTAGATACTGGGGTGATTTTAAAAATAAAAAATAAGTAAAAAAGCTGCTTTTTAGGGGTATGAGATAATAGATGATAATGAGCGAAGTTTTTGAACTATTAAGAAAAGAAAAAAGAAGACAGAGAAATGGGTTGGTTTTGATAGCATCTGAGAATTACATTTCACCAGACGCCCTAAAGATTTTGGGAAGTGAGTTTAGTAATAAGTATGCCGAGGGACAGGTAGGAAAAAGATATTATTCTGGCAATGATTGGGTGGACGGGATAGAACAGCTCGCAATCGAATCAGCTAAAAAAGTGTTTGGAGTACCACATTGTAATGTGCAATCTTATTCTGGAAGTCCAGCCAACCTGGCAATTTTGTCGGTGCTTTGTGAAAAGAAAAAGGATATAGTTTTGAGTCAGGAGTTGACTCATGGGGGACATCTTTCAATGGGTCAAAAGGCTAGTTTAACAGGAAGATTTTTTAAGACAGAGCATTATCGTTTGACTCGTCGGGGAGAAGTAAACTGGGGAGAATTGGAAAAAATGACCAGGAGATTAAAACCAAGAGTGATTTTTTCGGGAGGGACTGCTTATACAAAGAAGTTTGATTTTAAAAGATATGCTGATATAGCAGCGAAAGTGGGAGCTTATTTTGTAGCCGATGTTTCCCATGTTGCTGGCTTGGTGGTGGCAGGAGTACATCCAGATCCAGCAGTTTATGCGGACGTGGTGATGACAACAAGTCATAAGACTTTAAGAGGAGGAAGAGGAGCTTTAATCATGGTGACTAAAAGAGGTTTGGCTAAAGACGAAAGCTTGGGAAGAAAAATTGATAGAGCAGTTTTTCCAGGTCTTCAAGGAGGTCCTCATATGAACAATATTGCCTCGATTGCAGTGGCTCTAAAAGAAGCGCAGGAGATTGCTTTTAAAAAATATGGGAGGAGAGTAGTTAAGAATGCAAAAGCATTGGCAGAAAGTCTTTTAAGATATGATTTTAAACTAATTGGGGGGGCAACTGAAAACCACATGATTTGGATTGATCTTACAAAGAAAGGTATTGATGGTTGGGCTCTACAGGTTGCTTTAGAGGCGGCAGGAATTTATACAAACAGACAGACAATACCAAATGATCCAAAATCAGCTTATTATCCATCTGGATTGAGACTGGGAACTCCGGCAATTACCACAAGGGGAATGCAGGAGGCTCAGATGAGGTTGATAGCAGAATGGATAGAAGTGATTTCAAAGATTACCTTGGAATATTATTCGGAAGATATAGGGTCAGGTAATTACGCAAAGGATCAAGAAGCAAGAAAGATATTTAAAGAAAAAGTGTTTGCTGACAAGAGAATTAAGAAACTTAAGAAAGAAGTAAGAGAGTTTTGTAAAAAATGGCCTCTTTTTAAGTGGTAAAGATAAGTGGGGTAAAATAGGAGAATGAAAACAGTCTGGTACAAGAGTAAGGATCTGCAGAAAAAAATCGAAGAGGAGTTAAAAGGCGGGTTTAAAAGATGGAAAGAAACAAAGGGAAGAGATCCGGTTTTGGTGGCAGTAATAAGTGGAGAGGATAAGGCTTCTGAGTTATTTGTAAGAAAAAAAAGAGAGTTTGGAGAAAAGATTGGGGTAGAAGTTCGAGTCTTGGATGTTTCTGATAAGAGTGTTGGAGAGTTTAAAAGTCTTTTGGAAAAACTTTCTGATGATGAGGGGGTGGATGGAATCTTTTGTCAGCTGCCAATGGGAAAAGATTTTTTGGAAAATCAAAAAGAGTTATTAAATACAATTTCCGAAGAGAAGGATGTGGATTGTTTGGGAAAGTGGAGAATAAAAGAATTTGAAGAAGGAGAGACAGAAGTAGTTGCTGGAGTAGTTAAAGCAGTGGGATGGGTATTTGCTGATCTGGACCTTACGGATTTTAAAAACTTATCAGTGGGAGTAGTGGGAGACAGGGGATATGTGGGAAAAACGATGGTGGGCGGTCTTTTAAACTGGGGAGTGAAGAAGGTCTTAGGAGTAGATATAGATGATTTTGAAGAAAAAACAGGAAAGCTAAAAGATGTTGAGGTGGTAATTAGTTGTGTGGGAAGTCCAGGGTTAATTAAAGAGGAGATGATTAAAGAAGGAGTGATATTGATAGACGTGGGTACAAGTTTGGTGGAAGGAAAAGTAAAGGGGGATGTTGATTTTTCGTCGGTCGAGGGGAAGGCAAAGTTGGTGACC
The DNA here is from genome assembly GCA_030613565.1 of Candidatus Shapirobacteria bacterium. Classification (GTDB taxonomy): domain Bacteria; phylum Patescibacteriota; class Microgenomatia; order UBA12405; family JAUWLS01; genus JAUWLS01. The sequence continues at coordinate 18,316 of JAUWLS010000015.1, forward strand.
GGGGTGCCAGGGGGAGTAGGTCCACTGACAGTGATGGCCTTGTTTGATAATTTGTTGAGGTTATAATAAAGAGTGGTTAAGATAAGAACTAGATTTGCACCAAGTCCAACAGGAACTTTACATATCGGGAATTTAAGGACAGCATTACTTTCTTGGTTGTGGGCGAGACATAATGGAGGAGAGTTTGTATTAAGAATTGAAGACACAGATAAAAAAAGAGAAGTAGAGGGAGGGGTAGAGATAATTAAAAAAACTTTAAAGGAGTTTGGTTTGGTGGCAGATGAGGGTCCAGGACTTTCTGGTGATAAAGGACCTTATTTGCAGTCTGAGAGATTGGGGATTTACGAGAAATATGTGAAGAAACTTTTGGAGGCAGGGGACGCGTATCGGTGTTTTTGCAGCGCAGAAAGATTGGAAGAAATGAGGAAAGATCAGCAAAAAGAAGGTAAAATTCCACGGTATGATAGGAAATGTTTACAACTTTCAGAAGAAGAGATTGAAGAGAGATTGAAGAGGGGCGAGAAAACAGTGGTGAGATTAAAGATGCCCGATAAGGAAGATCTTTTTTGGGACGATATGGTGATGGGAAAAGTAAAGATTAATAGCGCAGAAGTAGACGACACGGTGCTTTTAAAGTCAGATGGATATCCTACTTATCACATGGCAGTGGTGGTAGATGATCATTTGATGGAGATAAGTCATATTTTTCGAGATGTTCGATGGATGAGTTCGACCCCTAAGCACATTGTTTTGTATCGAGCTTTGGGATGGGAAATGCCAAAGATAGTTCATTTGCCTTTGGTTTTGGGAGCAGATAGAAAACCCTTGTCTAAAAGACATGGTTCAGTAGCAGCAGATGAATTTTTGAAAGAAGGATACTTGCCGGAGGCGGTTTTGAATTATCTGGCTCTAGTCGGATGGAACCCAAAAACTGATGAAGAACTTTTTTCTCTAAAGCAGTTGGTTGAAAAGTTTGATATCGAAGGAATTCAAAAGTCAGGAGGGGTGTTTGATTACAAAAAGCTTTTACATGTAAATGCTTGGCATATAAGTCAAAAAACAGATGAGGAGCTTTCTGAAATTTTAGGGAAATGGGTACCAAAATTAAAAGAAGAAGCAAGGTTAGGATTGGCTTCACTTTTAAAAGTGAGAGTAAAAAAGCTTTCAGAGTTACCTGGGCTTTTGAAGTTTTTCTGGGAAGGAGTAAATCTTTCTTCTGAATTATTGCTACAAAAGGGAGGAGAGAAAGAGGTGGTAAAAACGATGCTTGAGGAAATAAGAAAAGTTGTAGAAGAGAGGGGAGTAGATGAGGTAGAAAAAATGAAGGAAGAATTCATGAAGATAATTGAAAAAAATGAATGGAAAGTGGGAAAGTTTTTTATGGTTTTAAGGCTAGTGATTTGTGGATCTTCAATTACTCCTCCAATAGTAGAAAGCTTACCCTATCTTGGTAAAGAGAAAGTACTTAAAAGAATAGAGAAGGGTTTGGAGCAGTTGGGTTAATTAAACAAGTGTAGTTTTTTTGTACAGAGCAACTTTGAATAAAGACCTAATTTTTGTAGATAAAATGAAACCGGGTTTTTTGTCCTTTTGTAGGTTTTAATTAGGGATCAAAAGAAAAGTTAGAGAGGAATTAAGTAAGTACAGTAGATGAAGGAGAAGTTGTGACTAGGGTTTGGTTTAATACTGGTCGTTATGTTACTAAATCGAAAAAAATGTATGTATTTTTGTCTTTAATACTCAATGCTTTGAGGTGGAAGATGTCGGAATCTATTTTTTGTATATTTGATCGTGAGTTCCCATATCAAAAAAGTAATACCCTACATCCTCAACAAAAAGTAAACGAAAGTTCATTGTTATTGACAAACTCCACACGTTTCTCAAATTCCCTTTTAACTTGTGTATACGAAGAGAGGGGTGCCGTGAACTTAATTTAAACAAAGAGAATTGTTTCCTTACTCTATTAAATAGTTTTTTGTCTTTTCTCTTTAATTGATCTAATTGTTTTTGAAACGAAGGGCTAAAAGTGATTTTCTTCACAAGTTATTAAGAAATTCATCAACATTGTTAATTTCAATAGCCTGATCACGTTCTTCAATAGCTTTTTTATAAGATTTTTCTGTTATCTCGGACGCTTCAAATATAGGATATTCTACATTTTTAACATCATTGATAATCAAATTCTTGACATAGGCAGATAAACCTAAACCAAACTTACTTGCTTTGGTTTGTAAATAGCCTTGCAACTGGACTGGTAAAGTGACTCTTATTTGAGTAGTTTGTGTTCGCATAAGTCTATTATATGGCGTTTTAATGTCCTTTTCAAGGCTTATTTGTGTTTTGCAGAGACTGGTGAACGATGTTGGAACCTGGCTTTATAACTCTGAAAGAAATACTTGCCAATTTTTAAGTTGAACTTTTTTTAATAGGTTGTTTAGTAGATCCAGCATACACCAAGGTCATAGGATTGTTTATAGCTGGTTCTAAAGCATCCCAATAATTCAAACCTTTCGTCATATTTTTATTAAAAGTTCGAGAAGACTTTATTTCAATCCCATGTAATTTGCCTCCAGAACTAAATATCAGGTCAATTTTATTTTGATGATTATCACGCCAGAAATAAAGACCCTCATTCTTTCGAAGATTTTGCTGAATTTTCTGGACTTCAGATATAATCAGATTTTCAAAAATTTGACTATATGCATAGTGACCACTCAAATCAGCAACTGAGTTGATTTTCAATAAGTGACACAACAACCGCACATCATAAAAAAACAACTTAGGGCTTTTGATTGAACGCTTACCAAAGTTTTTGTAGTAAGGCTGTAGTGTATAGATAATATAACTAGTTTCAAGCACACTCAGCCAAGACTCAATTGTTTTGTAAGTCACTCCCACGTCATTTGCCAACGAAGAATAATTAACAAGCTGACCCACTCGACCCGCAACTAACTGTAAGAACTTTTGAAACTGACTTAAATTACCAATATTTTTTATTTGGCGAACATTTCTCTTTACATAAGTAGCCAAATAGTCTCGATAAAAATCTTGAGCACTAATCTCTTTAACCAACGGTCTGGGATAAAAACCTCGCAAAATTGTATTATTTAAACCAACAAACTTTTTTTTATATGCACTCTGTTTTGTTTCTAAAATAGATAGGGGCAACAAGGTGAAGTTTGCCACTCTACCAGCTAATGACTGAGAAATACTTTCAGAGATTGCAAAATTCTGAGAACCAGTAATTATAAACTGACCATCAATTTTTTGATCATCAACTTCTGTTTGAATATATGATAATAAGTCTGGAAATTTCTGAACCTCATCTATGATCATTTTAGAGCCATATATAGCTCTTTTTTGTCATTTGCAGGTTCGCCAGGATTCGAACCTGGAATGTCGGTTTTGGAGATTGTGAACAAGGTTTAGGACTAGTCTGAGACTGTTGAATAATAACTAAAAGCAGTACTTACCTTCCCAAAAAGGGGTTTTTGTTGTTTTGATGGTTTAGCTTTTTGTTTTTAGCTTCGTTTTTTCTCTGGTTTTGTTCTTTTAAACTGTCTTTTGCCCATCTTTGGTCAGTACAGACACAGGAGGGGTGTGGTTAGGAAGAAGGAATGGGAATGTAGGCTAGTCTTTGGGTGGAAGAAGAAGGAATGGGGTTTAAAACCATTATTCTTTTCAGGTTTAAAGTTATGGCTGTTAAAAAGGCCTGTATGCGGTAGTTTCTAAGTCCCAGATAGCGACAAACAGAGAGACCATGTCTTAGTTTGGCTTGACCGAATTTGGCCTCTACCTGGTAGCGTTTCTTTAGGGCTTGCCGGTAGTCTTTCTTCTGTCTTAGTTGCTTCCACTTTTCTTGAGTTCTTGTTTTCTTCAGGGCAATGGCCGGAGTGATTTGTCTTTGTTCACAAAAGTAGTGGTTTAACCCATCGTCATAGCCTTTATCGGCAGTGACGGCTTTGATCCTCTTGTTCTTTCTTAGATCCTTTTTAACCAGGGGTATCAACTGATGGCCATCATACTTGTTGGCTCCGGTAACTGTTAGGGAAGTAATCAGTTCGGTTTTACTATTAAGAGAGGTGTGCATTTTGTAACCGTAGATTCTTTTAGGAACTCTTACTCTGTGTTTCCGGCCGTCTTTGTCAATCATAGTCTTGGTTTCTATTCTCTTTACTCCTCTTTTGGCTTCCGGATCTCTTGGCTTCTTTCCCTGTTTTTGTCTCTGTTTATCTTTGACTTGATTGACATTGGCAGTAGTGTGGGTGGAATCAATAACCTGAATGGAACCAAAGACAATACCTTTGTCTTGGGCTTGTTTTAAGATCTTTTTAAAGATTCTTTCCCAGACACCTTGTCCCCTTAGTTTCCGTAGTCTTTTTTTAAAGACAGTTAAGGTGGAGTGGTCGGGAGCAGGTTGGTCTACACCCAAACCAACAAAGTACTTGGCTAGGAGATTGTACCTAACTACCTCTTGAGCTTCTCTTTCAGAGATATCAAAGATGTAGGGGACAAGTAGATAGCGAAGCATGAGAGCCGGATGGTAGGGAGTAGGGCCGTATTCACCCCCTCCTTTGTAGACAGATTCCAGTCCCTTACTCATCTCTTCCCAGTCCAGTTCATTCCGAGCTCGAATTAGAAAATGAGAAGGATCAACTACCTGTTGATAGAGGAAATTACCAAAGAAAGAATTGTCATGCGTGTTTCTGTATCTGACTGCCATAGAGCCTCCTAAAACGAATAGATAACTAATTTAGTTTAAGGCTTCGACAACACCAAAACAGGAGTTGTTATTCAACAGTCTCA
>JAUWLS010000031.1 GCA_030613565.1 Candidatus Shapirobacteria bacterium
CCTAAAAAGAAAATTCTTGCCTCTCATTTCCTTCACTCGAAACAGGCCCAAAAACCTCCGCAAAATGTCTATTAACTCTTGTTTTTCCTGTTTCTGTAAAAACACATTGGAGCCAGTAGGTTGTGTTGGGTGGAGCATCGATGAGTTGACTATCTGTTATAAATTCTTCTTCGCCGACCTCTGGAGGATGACTTTCAATGGTGAGCTTCATGGCGGCGGCTAGGACCATTCGGGGAAAAAGGAGGGCGGAAACTAATAGAAGGGGCACGAGCATGATTTAGTGTAGCAGGGAGATTTTTACTGAATAAGAACTTGAGATTTAATATTTCTCCACAAGAATGGTGCTGAATAGCGCTCAGTCGGAGTTGCTTTACTTGAAAGTGTGAAACTTAAATTTTTGTACATGGCTTTTTGAGATCTTTGATAAGAACTCTTTACGTTATTTCCTTTTAAAAGGGCTATTATTACCAAGTTTGAAGGTTCTAAAAATAATTTTGCTATTTGGTCTGTTAAAGGTCTAGTTATTCTTGTTAGAGAATATTGAAAAACAAAATCGTGTTTGTAACCAATGAAAGCAAGAGTTCCGTTTTTTACACAGTTTGGGCCTAGTCTTTTTGCAGCCTTACAGCTTCTAGCATAAACTACTTTTCCGGATAAAATAGTTTCATTTTCTCCAAGTGCTATCAGGGTTTCATTGTTGAATCCGGTTATTTTATCTTCGGCTCCGTGACCGTTGAGAAAGATTAGATGTGGTTGATTTTTGTTTATGTAACTTGTGAAATTTTTTTTGTTGGCCTTCTTTCCACTTAGATCAAATGTATTAATGTTCTTTTTACTCGCCTCTTTTATCACCAAAGAAGACCAATGAAAAAGATGGTTTGTGGTTGGATCGTGATTGGGCCTCGTAACCAATAGAGTGTTTATCATTCGTCTTTATACATCTTACCTTCAGCAATGTCTCTTAAAAATTCAATTTGGATATCCATCATTTCTTGTCCTGTTTCATCCCCTGCTAACACACTGTTGGTTAATTCTTCTTTTGACAAACCTTGTTTCCCACCTATGGATATTTGCAAATCTTGTGGCAACGCTTTTAATCTCTCTATGGTGAGTTGCTTAATGTCTTCTCTTATTTCTTTGTCTTTTATAGACAGATTATCTTTTTTGTGAGATTTATTCATTTTTGATTATTTGTAGCTTAACTAGTTTTTCTAGGATTTCTATTCCTTTTTGGGTGTCGTTTTCTATTTCTAATTTGACGGCGCTCCAGGTTAACGGTTCTTTATCAATAACAATTACGATTTCTCGGCGGAGAGAAAGGGGTAAGTTTGCGTAAATTTGAAAAAATTTGGATTTTGAATCCATATAGAAAGCAGTACAAGGCTAATCTTTATTTAGTAAATTATAACAGTCTTTGAAGATCCTTTCTATGGTTTGGGGGGAGGTTCTTGAGGGGCAAAACGCCAAAGAGTTTCAGTGACAAATTCAGCCACATCTTCACCAAACTCTCTTCTTTGGTCTAAGGTATAGCCTTTATAGTCCTTTTCTGATTCTTTTACTATTTTCTCCATTTCTTCCATATCAATAAGATGCTTAGAGCTCTCAGGTAGACCGCCATTTATCACGAGCATTCGCATGTATCCGTTGAGTCTTGTGATAGTGCTTCTTTTGAAACGATTCTCCTTGATAGTTTGATAGAGTATAGGTATGGTGGTACCAAGATCTCCTTTTCCAAGGTACTCATCAGTTTTCTCCCAAGAATCGCGTTTCGCGGCTTCTATTTTTTCAGGATTGTTTTGAATTTCTCGAGATCCGGGATAATAAAACCATCCTGTTCTTGGATATTTACTGAGCTCTTTTAAGAGAAAAACTACCATGGTTTCATTTTCACCAACGAGTTGAGGGTCTAGTGTTTTTGGCATTTCTCGTTTTTTTGGTTTTTCAAACTCAAGATCCACGCTTTCTTTGAGTTGATCGATCAGGTGAGGATTTTCACTAAAGAGTGGTGGTGGTACAAACCCTATAGGGGTTGTTTTTTGTTCTGATTGTGATGGAAGGGGGGGATTGCTTAATGGTTCACTCATTTTTATGATTTTAAATAAAAGGTTTAATTGAACGATTTTTAGGGGTGAAAGAGGCGCATACTATCAATGTTGGCAGTGGAATAGTGTTCATTGATTGGCAAATCAGGACCATACCAGGGATCGTTTATTATATAGTCTCCATTTGATCCAGACTTAATAACCACAAAATGTCCATCTCTGTTTCCAAGGTCAAGATGAACTATAACTGGACGTCCAGCGTTTATTTCTGCATCTATTATATCGGGATTGTAATAATTTTTTCTTTCATAGACATATCCAGGAGGTGCGGGAGGGGTTTTCATATAGGCAGTTTGAGGAACAAAGTTGCTAGGATTTTGGGCTATAGAAGGAGGGTTGATGGGGTGTCCAAGTTTTTGCCAAACCATGGCAACACTACTAATGAGACAACCAACTGCGCCAACAATGTCTGTGGAATCAGTTGAGGTTCCAATAAGCTGACTACACCAACGGGAATCTCTCTGGCTCCAAAACCAACCATCAGGCTGAGGTTGAGGAGAATCTAGACAAATATCGCCTCCTTGAGAGGTAGTGAACCTTTTAAGAGAGGCTAATTCCGACCTTGCTTCTGTAAGAAGTTTTTGATAGTTTTTTTCATCATTTTTCGTTATCTCTAAAAGCTGGTTTTTGGCTGCTTTTTGACTTACAAGGTTCTTGCTTTGTTGATCTAACTTCTTTTGAAGAGATTCTAGCTCAGCTTGTTTTTCTACCTTTTTTTGCTTTTGGAGATCGTAGTTTAATCTGGTCTCCTCCATAGAGAGAAGATTTTTTCGATCGTTCAGTTGGAGGGTTTGGTAGTATTTAAATTTTTGAACAGAATCATTTAGGTCTTGTCCGGCAAAAAACCAAAGGACAGGTACTTTTTTGTGAAGCTTATAGCTTTGAGAAACGCGGGTTAAAAAGGCGGCAGAGATCTGATTTAAATCAAGATCAAGAACGGATATTTTTTTTGAAAGGACAATTATTTGATCCTTCAAAGAAACTATTTCTAATTGAGTTTCTTTAATTTGGTACTCTGTGAGGGAGATTTGTGAATCGAAATAGATTAGTTGGTTTTGAAGAGTATTTTTAGTTTTAGCAAGCTCGGAAAGTTTATTTTGCAGTTCTTCAATTTTTCTAGTAAGTTCTTCAGGAGTTTTGGAGTTGGCACGAGGGGCGAGCAAAAAGAAAGAGGATAGTAGAATCAGGAGAAATAAGATCTTTTTTTTCATAGTGGGTTCTTTAGTATTTTAGATGGCGTTTAACAGCCAGCCAAGAACCAAAGAGTCCGAGAAGAGTTCCAAAGAGGAGTTGGGAACCGAGAATTAGAAGATGGGTTTGATAGTTTTGGGGCAAGAAACTAATCTCTCCAAAAAATTGATCTATGGAGTTTTTGAAGTAAAGGGTGATAAGAAAGGCGATTGACCAACCAATAAGTGAACCAAAGAAGCCATAGAAAGCTCCCTCGATAAGAAATGGCTTTTTGACATAAAACTTAGATCCACCCAAAAGGCGAACAACTCCGATTTCTTGTTTTTTAAGGGTAATCTTCATGCCAATAATGACAAGAACAACAAAGAAAGACACAAGAGAAATGCTAATAATTAAAGATAGTCCGGCTTTTTTGATGATATTAGACCATTTGATGATGGACTGGACCAGATCACGTTGATAAACGAGCTCGTCAATGTATTTTTCTTTCCCTATCAAGGACTGGGCAATGGCGTCGAGGTCTTGGGGAGTATTGGCTGAAATTTCTAAAGAAGCGGGAAGGATACTGCTGGTGACCATTTCCAAAAGTAGAGGACTGTCTTTGTTTTGTTCTTGGTAAATACTTAAGGCTTCTTCTTTGCTGATATGTTTTAGATTCTTTACTCCGGGTTGAGAGGAGATTTCGCTTTTAAACTCTTTGAGTACTTCTTCTTGGACGTCATCGTTTAAAAAGATGGTTATTTCTGGTTTGGATTCGAAATATTTTAGGGTGGAGGAAATACCAATCAAAAGGAGAAGGAAAAAGGTGAGGAGGATGAAATTAGTGGTCATGGTGGTGAGGGCAGCAAGGCTTTGAAAAGGGGAACGTCGAATGTGGTGCCAAGTGTTTTTTAGGGTGCTCATAGATATTTTCCTTTCTTTTTGTCTTTCTCAACTTTACCAAGTTTCAGTCGAATTACTCTAGTCTTTAGAGAGTCGACAATTTGAGTATTGTGAGTGGTCATTAGGATGGTAGTTTTGTCCTCTTTGTTGATTTTTCTTAAAAGTTCAATTAATTTCCAGGCTGATTCAGGGTCAAGATTACCAGTAGGTTCATCGGCTAAGATAAGGAGGGGCTTTATAACAAGAGCACGAGCCAGAGAGGTTCTTTGAAGCTCTCCCCCAGAAAGCTGGGAGGGGAAAAGATTAGATCTGTCTTCAAGGCCAACCTTTTTTAAAACCTTTTCAATCATTTGGGACTTTTTCTCTTTGGGAGTACCGATAATATCGAGGGCAAGGTCAATGTTTTCGTAAACTGTTTTGTCCATGACCAGACGAGTGTCCTGGTAGACGGTTCCAATAAGGCGACGGATTTCTTCAATACCGCCTTTTTTCTTTTTGCTTTTGGGGAAGGTAACAACTATTTCTCCCTGAGTTGGTTTAATGGCACCAAGAATAAGTTTGATAACAGTTGTTTTTCCAACACCTGAGGGTCCAACAAGAAACAAAAATTCCCCGCTTTTTATATCGAAGGAAACTTTATCTAAGGACTTAATTTGTCCGTAGGATTTTGAAACACGAGAAAAAGAGAGATTCATAGCTTTTATTATTCAAGAACCTTGACTAAGCCAACATCCATGAACCAACCTGCTTTCTGGGAAGCGTTAGTTTCTCCCCAAACTTCTACTTGCCGACCATCAAAAATATCAAGGTCAAGAACTGAGGAAACCAGATGAACTGTTTGATCTTCTCGACCATCTCTTAAGAGTTTGTGAGTTCCTTCAGTATCAAGGCCATTTTTTTCAAGAGTTCCTTGGACTGAATCCTTGAAATTTTGGTCAGTGTCTCCATATGATTTTCCTACTTCAACCTGTCCTGTTTTTTCAAGATCTTCGGAACTAATTACGTCTTTTTCAGAAACACCATCTCTGGAAACGGATTTGGTGGAACTGTTGTTGGATAAAGGGGCAAGTCTTGAAAGGCCAAAGCCCAGGACCAGGGCAATAACAATAGTCAGAACGATCTGGAGAGGTTTTTTGTTTTTCTCTGGAGTATCAATTTGGGGAGTAGGTTGTATTTGGGGAGACAAATTTTTTAGTTATATCATAAAATGAGTATACAAGAAAAAGGCAGTAATGCTCAAACCCAAAAGAAGACTAAAGATTCTTTAGAGAGGATTCAATGAAGTGTTCTAAATCTCCAT
>JAUWLS010000023.1 GCA_030613565.1 Candidatus Shapirobacteria bacterium
CTTAATACCTCGGGTTTGTAACTTCTTATTAAGCCACTTCCATGCTCTTTTATCAAGGTAGCCATTCCATTCATTAACGTCAATTTTGACAATAATAAAATTTAACCCAGGTAGTTGTTTAATAATCTCGTCTGCCAATGACTTGGATGTGGCTACAGATTCCACAATATAGCTGCTGGGCAAGTAGTGCCACCAATCTGGAACATTTAAGGTTTTTGTAATAACCTCATGGACACGGTTTGGGTTAAAACCTTCCAAGTTATTGAGGGTAATTTGGTAATAGTTCACTTTACTCTCCTTTCTACCAATGCTTTTTTGTGGTCTAGTTTAGCTTCTGTAAGAATGTCCCGGGGGGGTTCAAGGACTGGCTGAACCAGTTTTGTATCCCTCATCCGAACCTTTCCTATTTGTTTGTCTCCTATCAATTTCATCTGCATCTTGATCACTTGAAAAAGAAAATTACTTTCGAGGAAAAATGCCCATCCGTCTGGAGATAACGCCAGTTTTGTAAGTAGACAAAAAATCCCAATAGTAAGAATAGCGTAAAAACCGAATGGAACTAAGGATTGGGTAACAAAAGAAAAGAGAAGGCAGACGACGCCAATCACCGCATCTAGGTAAATAAAGCTTTTAACACCACCACTATGAAGAACCAGCTGCATCAATTGGCCACCAACTTTCAGTGTAACCTTGTCTTTACTCATACTTCCCTCTGATTTTAACACTCGAGAACCCTGGTTACTACATATGCCTTATGTTTTAACAACCTCCTCTGGTTATTTTTTGATTCGGCCATTGATGATTTCAACCACCTAATGCTTTATCTCTTGGGGGAGATATTGGAGTTATCTAGGTTGATAATTTTGAGACTGTGAGAGAGTGTGAAGCATTTTAAGTTCAGACCAAACCTGGCCTGGTGGAATCACAAACTTTACCGTGACTACGGTCTTTTTGTTTGTTATCTTTTGCTTAAGGATGTTATAGTTAAACAGATGGGAGAAGCGAAGAGAAGGGTTGAAAAGAAAAAAGAATTATGGGGAGAAACTCTGAAGATGGATGAAAAATTTAGTTCTGCCAAGAGCTTTCCCTCATTCACTCTAGGTGGAAGAAATAACAACCTTAATGCCGTTAAAGCATATCACCACTTAATGAGGTTAATCTTTTTGAGAGCGAAACATCTTCACAAGACACTCCTCAAGATGATTGAAGAGGACAACTCTTATTCGTCGTTTGTTTTACTAAAGGCATATTGGGAAACCGTTGCGATGCTTGGTTATGTATACATTTCGGCCAGAAACTATATAAAAAACAAAAAATATAAAGAATTACTAGATTGGACAATAAAACATGCACTTGGTGGTAAAAAATTTCCACCAGACGACCTAGTACAGGCGGAAGGACGTACTCGGGAAGATTTTTTACAAACAAACCTGCTGACATGGATGAGAAAGATGGATAAAGATTTCGACAAAGTAGTCGGTAAAGGTAAAAAGCTTTCCAAATTTAAAGAAGTTTACGATGATTTCATTGCTGAGGCGGGCCACTCAACCTTTCTTGGTCTATATATCTGCGAGGAAAAACTGGCTGATGGGTCAGTGATACCAATTATTGACAGAACTTACCAAACCAACGACGACCTAACGACACTTAACCACACTTCCCTTGCCAGCCACTACCTGTTTCACTATTGGAAAAGATTTACAGAAGAGGTAGAAAAACAAATAAAAGCTGTAGAGTAAGTCCAAAACAACCTCCTTGTTCCATATTCTAAAAGGAATAGACAGAATAGGATATAATATTGTGTATTATGAAATATCTTCAGAGGTACCATGAGTAAAAAGTCTGATGTAATTAAAGGTAGTGCTTTGTTGGTGCATCCAAGCAAGCCTCCACCCCCACCAACTTCCTCGAAACCGCCTCCAAAACCATCCTCTAGCCGTCAATCTCCGAAGAAGATTTCATCTAAAAAGTAATGTCGAATAAAGAGTACATAGCGTCATTGGATAGAATGCGTAGGAATAATAGTGAGAAAATGCACAACGCAGCCATACGATGGAATGAACTAGCAAACAGACGGTCATCAGAACTAAGTAAACATCTATTCACCATAGCTTCATTAGTTTTGCCTCTATCACTTTTACCAGTTACTCAAGAAGGTTTTCTTAACTCTGTCGGGGCTGGTGGAAAAATAATCATGATTGCATCCTGGTCTGCATTTATTTTATCTCTGATTTTTGGATTTGTTCACCTGAACAGAGAGGGAAGATTTTTTAATATGTGGGCCAAACAGGAGAACAGTAGGAGTTTGGTTTACGACACTGGTATATTCACTACTTCTGCCAGAAAGGCATTTAATGAATTAGAAGCAATGAACCAGAAATCAAAAAAACTTAGCAAGATGCCTTCTGGATCTGGTCTTGGGTTTTTGTACTTGCAAGAAACCTTTTTGGTTCTAGGAATTATTTTGATTGGAGTTGTGTTAGCTTTAAAGCTATTTGTTCCTTCAAACGATTCTTCAGTTAAGCAAAGACGTTTCAATCAAAAAGAGTACATATACGAGAGGTTGCCTAACTGGAAAAAACATCATTATTTGCCAGATATTCCAAGATTGTTCAAACACTCTTATGAAAAAAACTAGTTTATACAAGAAACACCAAGCTTTTGACATTGTCCACAAACAAATTAAGAACAACTCTAAGACAGTGACTGAAGGTTTTGATGCTCCCAAAAAATATCATCATGATCCAGATAAATTAGAGGGTTTCACCAATTTCAAAGCATATATTCAGTGGGCTAATGAACTACATTCTTCTTCCACACAACTAATCAGCTTATTAAGAGATTTATTTAATAAATCAAAAAAGGCACCATCGTCGTGGTATGAAAACAAAAAACATCTGAATAACATACTAGAAGAATACGATGAGCTGAGATTAAACTTAGAAAATTTGTATGATGATATTTTTGAATTTCAAAACTGCATGCTCGCAACGAGTATCAACCAGAAACATGCCGAAATTCAGGCTTTATCGGATCAAGTGCGATATCTGACAACTTTAGAGAATAAAATTATCGAAACATGTAATCAAAAATTATACGAAATAGGCTCGTCTAGAATTACTTACGCCAACTTGTTTGTTGCTTTAGTTGCTTTGTTGATTTCATTATTCTCGCTATATAGTCCTTGCTTTGATTAAATTGGAAAATTAAATTTGGATAAATTGTCGTTTCTATTTAAGTTCCACCACTCAAAGGGAGATGGTTAGGTTGAAAACTTTTAGGTTGACCAAGAAGAGCATAAAGCATTCTAAACTCAGGCCAGATTTGGTTCCAATTCTCAACCCTTGGGGTCACACAAAGTGAGTTTTCGTCACAATCCGGATTTTCCGCCCGCGTGCAGGTCGCCACGCGGAGCGATGCGAAGGGTTTTTTGTATTTAATAATAAGTTTTTTGTCTTGCAAAAAGAAGTTCGAGCCAAGACTTTGAGCAATTTGTTTCAAATTGCTGTCCATATTTTCTTTGTGCGTGATTTTTGACGCATTTATTGCGTCATCTATAAATTCTTTAAAAGGTTCGAGCCAGTGAGAACCGTCTGTTCTAATTTTTGTGATTTTGTCTTGGATTTTGAGTTTTTGATTGAGTAGTTGGTTTTTCTTTTTCTTGTATCCCCCACTATCAATTCCCTGGTCAAGATGAAGATCCAAAAGAGTGTCAAGTTTTTGATCAATTGTTTTTAACTTCTGTTTCTGTTTGCTCATGGAAACTTTGGTGTTTTGTTTTTCCACTGCTTCATCTCTTTTTAGCCAAGATCGCCAATTATTGACCCAAGAAGAGGGAAGAACAACATCACTGATGACATCGGTCATTTGAGAAAACAAATTGTCTCTGGAGATGTAGGGCTGGTGACAAGGGCCAACCTTTTTGGTACAGCGATAGTAAGTATAAACAGCTTTTCTTTTTGTCCTCTTGTAATACTTGGTGTGTTGTTCGGCGGTAATACCAGCCCCACATTCTTTACATTTGATTAAACCAGTCAGCTCGAAATTGTGAATGCTTCTTGGGGAACGATTGCGGTTTTTGAATTTGATCTGTTGCTGAACCTTGGCAAAAAGAGATTTACTGATGAAGCAGTGATGGTTGGCCTTGTGGATCTCTCCGCCGTAATGGAGGACACCATTGTAGAAAGGTCGAGTAAGCATTTTTCTTATTTGATTAATGTGAAGAGGCCGACCATTGCATTTTGTTATTCCATGAGCAGACATGAAGTTGGCAATCTGGGTGAAGGACTTGTCCCCCTGGGCGAAAAGTTTGTAGGCTTTTTTAATGACCAGATTCTTTTTTGTTAACCTTGATCGTTTTGATATTTTTGTCATTTCGATAGCCCAGGGGGGTTTTGTTGGGCCAAATACCGAGTCTCAACTTGTGACGGTTGCCTCTCTTTACGTTCTCACTAAGATTGTCAACGTAATATTTAGATTGACCAAAAGCAATTGAAAGCATGAACTTGCCTTGGGGCGAGTTATCAAATTGAAGAGTAGGAAACTTTAAGTCTTTGAGTTTGCCAGTATCAAGAAGATAAATTATTCGACCACCGTCAATTGAATTTCGAGCTAGACGATCTGGATGCCAGGCGATAATACCGTCAATCTTCTCGTCTTCGATTAGGTCTATTATCTTGTTGAATTCTTGCCGTCCCGGAACCTTGGCTGTTTTACTTTCCACAATGTAATCAACTACCTCTAAACCCTCTCTCTTGGCAAACTGTTTTAACTCTTCAATTTGGCTTTCAATTGATAAAACTTGCTTTGTTTTCTCGTCAGTGGATTTTCGGCAGTAAACTAGATATCTCATCTTGACCAGGGCTTCTTTATTAATTTTTGTGTTTTTCTGTTGTCTTTTTACAACCTACTAATTTATTATAACCCTTCGCATCGCTCCGCGTGGCGACCTGCACGCGGGCGGAAAATCCGGATTGTGACGAAAACTCACTTTGTGTGAACTGTTACGAACAAATCCGAACCTTTTTTCAAGGATATTAGAAAGGTGCTCGCCGCAGGCCAGCGCCCCCACCCGCTGGCCCTTTGCGGTTCGCGTTAAAAGTCTTGGCTCGAACTTAAACAGAAAAACACAAAAATTGTTAAGATTTACTAATGGATTAAATATATGCAACCAGATCTACCTAAAACACCAAGTCTAGAGGACATACAAAAGTCAAATAAAAAACAAGGGAGGTTTAAAACAATAGTTGACCAATTTCAGACTAACATTATTGTCATACTGCTTCTCATGGCCTCTTTTGTTTATTCTCAAAAGAATTTAGATAAACGGTTTAGCGAATTAAGAATTGAAAATACCATAGATAATTCTAGCCAAACTTCAAGTGACAGTAAGAATACCAATGTATTTACTCCAGGCAATAATAACAATATTCAACTAGGAGATCAGGACGAACAAGGAAAAACCAAGGGGGATAACGTAAATACGTTTAATCCTGATGACTGGATTATTGAAAGCTTTGAACAAGATAAGGAAGGCTACTACTGCCCTTTGACAAAAAAATTTGAGTTTTGGAGCATCTGGTCAAAGAAAAAACTCCCGCCCGACTTTGACCAAGTGAGAATTAAAATTAGAATCAAGCACAAAAACAATAGTACTAAACCACCCACATTTGCCATTAGCTACGGTGAATATAAGCCCAGTTTCTCTCCCGTACAGTATTACCGAATAAATATTTTCGACACAGATACCCAATCAGTAAGGCTGTATGATAACAAAAACAACAGCGTTGCTCAGGGTTATCTAAAAGAACATCCCGATATGTCTAGTGATCTTTTAATCACTCTATCACCACGTATTCCAGACCCGAAATCTAGGAGAATAAAACTCAACCCAACTATAACATATGCTGTATCGAATCAGGAAGAGCCCGGAGAGTTTAGCCCTGAGGAAGAGTTTAGCACCTTACTACCAACCGTTGTGCTGGAAGATGGAACACCTCAACAAATAGGTTTGGGGGTAAATTATGATGTTTGTTTCAAGCCGATTTCCATAGAACTATGACAAATGATAAAAGGACCGACCACGGAATCAAAATCACCACTAAAGATGTGTCTCGAATGGGCTCTGAAAATAATAGGCAGGAAGCGCTGCCACACCTGTTGTCAGTTCTCGCTTGGCCATATTTACTTGGAGCAAAACGACAAGTGCAGAGATATAAAACTGCTATTCAAATATTACAAAAAAAATCTATTTATGGAATACAAGTTTGTTTGCATGAATTTTCTTGTCTTTTTGAAGATTTGGCAACTGTAGCCAGATACACTGAAATGGCTGGTGAAAAACACAGGTTTCACAAGCTTTGGCTAGATGTACGTAATCATATACGCCATGATATTAGAGAAGAATTTGACAAAACTGAAAAAAGAAAATCTTATAGAGCAAAAACTCTTGGTATCAATCCAAATCTACAGGTTTCTATAGGATTTGATGAAGGTT
The DNA here is from genome assembly GCA_030613565.1 of Candidatus Shapirobacteria bacterium. Classification (GTDB taxonomy): domain Bacteria; phylum Patescibacteriota; class Microgenomatia; order UBA12405; family JAUWLS01; genus JAUWLS01. Next base: position 6,497 of record JAUWLS010000023.1, read on the forward strand.
TTATCAAGATAGGCGAAACAAAAATCACCTTATCAGATATAAATGATTATTTGACCTGGGCAGAGGATAAGATCGCTAGAATTTTAAACGAAGCAAAAAATAAGGGATACATCAAGGGCGAAAATTATTAACACCAAGATTTAATTAAGAAACATAGATAATGTGTCAAAAAAAACACCCGACCAAAAGGGCAAAACCCATAAAGCCTTGACGATTCTAAAACCACGTGTTCCTATTTTTCTTTAAAAAAAGTTTGGATTTGTTCATAACAGTTCACACAAAGTGAGTTTTCGAAGAGGTGAAAGTTGGAAAAGAATAATTTTGATAAGTTAAGTTTTGGTGTGATGTTTTGTCTTTTTTCTTGATTTGAAATATTTCAATATTTCTTCTAGGGTTTGATTTGACTCAACCTCGTCTTCTTTTTCACTATAACCATCAACAAAACCCTCTTCTCTCTGATATCTTCCATAAAGAGAGGTGGATATTATAAAAAATATCCAAAGCATAGCTTCTTTTTTGAAGAGAAAATAGGAGATTGAAGAGATTACTAAGAAGACAATCATTATTTTGCTGGAAAGTATTGGCCAGATTGTTGTATTGGCCCATTCTTTAAATAGTTCTCTTACTTTTTTGCCATAATCCTTTTCGTCCCTGTTTGCCACAGGTTAGTTTATCAAATTATTTTTTGCCTGGAGTTTACAAAAACATTTTTACCTCAGCAGGTTCCAGTTCATTAGCGAACCATGACGAAGTTAGGGAAAGAAAATATGATTAATGCGAGAATTTGTTTAGTAAAGCAGGCATGAGTCGAGTATAATTGTAGGTGAAATATGAAACTACAGCATAAAGAGGATCACTTATCAATCGATAGATTTAATGATATTGAGATTCCTGACTTTACAGTTTTAACAGGCATTAACGGGTCTGGCAAAAGCCACCTACTTAGGGCGATAGAGAATGGAAAAGTCGGAATTGGAAACGGCGGAGGGATAGATGTTGTATATTTTAACTATGAATCGTTTAGACTTGAAGACGAAAGTACTTACACCCCACACCAACTAACTATTGAAAGACGTCAAGCTTGGGAATTTTTTAATCAATCTAGCAATGGCAACATTGTTGGGAATATAACGAGGTGGAAAGATGACATGGGAGAAGACCTTGAAACTTTTAAGGCGATAGCAAAATTAAATAACAAAGCACTTTGGCAATTGACCATGGATGATTTGCCGGATGCAAATAAGGGGTTATTTTCAAAACTAAAAGTTTACAAACACCAAGTAAGTAATCATTTTAAAACTGATAGGCACCTGGTAAATAATAACTATGCTCAAGGAATATTTGTTTTACTTAAAAAATTAGATTTTAGTATTGACGAGATAGATGAAGAAAGTTTTAAACAGTTTTACAAAGCATATAGTTTTGAGAACGATTTCCTGCCAAAGCAATTGGGAAAGAGTTTTACTGATTACTATTCTAGATATGAAGGAAATCAGTACTATGGATTTAGAAACGAAAAACATAGTGGTCGGCATCCAGTGTTAACTTCTCAGGAGTTTGTCGAGAGATACGGTGAAAAGCCATGGGATCTGACAAACGAGATACTAAAGAAATTTGGCACGCTTCCCTATCGAGTGAATTCTCCCGAAGGAATAGAAAGAGACGATACATATCAATTACAGTTGTTACACACAGCAAAAGAAGGAGTTAGGCCACAATTTTCAGAATTATCTTCTGGTGAACGCACGTTGATTGCACTAGTTGCGTCAATCTACAAATCATCGTCTGATTCACACTTTCCTGATGTATTATTACTTGATGAGATAGACGCTTCTTTGCATCCGTCAATGATTAAAAATCTACTAGATGTGGTGAATGAGGTTTTCTTGCAAAAGAGCATGAAGGTTGTGTTAGCTACTCACTCGCCCACCATGATAGCTTTGGCTCCAAATGAGTCAATATATGTAGTGAACTCTAGCGGAGAAAATAGAATTGAAAAGAAATCTAGAGAAGATGCCTTGAATATTCTCACGGAGGGTTTTGCAACATTGAATGAAGGCAAGGTACTCTTTGAACAAATCATTAGTAGTTCAAAGGATGTTGTGTTGTTTGTTGAAGGAAAAACGGATGTTAAACATCTGAAAACTGCTGCTAAAAAACTTGAGATTCATGGGGATTCGTTTGATATATTCCATTGTCGTAATGCTGATAAATTAAGGCAGTTTTTAGTAGGAATCCCGAGTGGAATTTTTGAGAATAAAAAGATTGTCGGAATATTCGATTACGATGATGAGGGGATAAAAAATATTAAAAAAATCGGTGAGGAAATTGAGGAAAACAAGCAATATAAAGTTAGAGATATGGGTAATGTGTACGCAATCACCTTACCATGTCCCGACAGTGAATTTGAAAAGCATAGAAATTGTCCAATTGAGTTTTTATATCCAGAAGAGATATTGAGGGAGCAAGAAAATTTCATTACTCGTAGAGAGTTGGGTGATGTGACCAAAAACTTAAACCAAAGTGAGTGGCCTAACCAAGAGCAACTTAATCAAAAGACGGAGCTGTATTACTTTAGAGTTAGTGATGGTGAGACTTCAAAAAAAGAATTTGCTGATTATGTAACCAAACTTGATCCAGACAAGTTTGAAAGCTTTAAAACTGTTTTCAAAAAAATAGAGGAATTAACTGAAATCGCGCACAAGCGGGCGAAGCCCGCAAACCGCCGGCAGGCGGAAAGAAAATATGGATAACGCGAGCCGCAAAGGGCCAGCGGGTGGGGGCGCTGGCCTGCGGCGAGCACCTTTCTAATATCCTTGAAAAAAGGTTCGGATTTGTTCGTAACAGTTCACCATACGCGACACCCTGAGTGTCAAAGTTAAATATAGCTTGATACATTGGGTTTATTTGATGGTTCAATGTACCATCATGGTTATAAGTAAGTCCTGAGGAGAAGATTGAACCAATTAAGGCCTTGACCTGAGGAACAGTTGATCTTCTGTAAGTAGCTCCCAAATCACTTAATGTTTCTTTTATAAAATCAGAAAGTTTGTGAATATCATATTTCTCCAGCGTTGAGTCTGATTTAGCCACCTGTGCTGTAGTCATCTTTTTCTCGATCAAAGTGTTTTGTTCTAGAAATATTTCATCGGTATAGATGCCCAGCATATTCTTTTCAACTAATACCTTGCGCATATCCGTTAGACGCTCTATTTCCCCATCAGCTTTATTTTTTGCCGTTTTAAGGGTCTTTAGCCTTTGCTCATACTCTTCCACCACATACTGAGTAAACAACTCAATACACTCTTTTTTGGGTGTAATTGATCGCAATAACTCAATCACTGCGTCATCTAATTTTTCAGCTCGAATTGAGGTAACCTTACAACCACCAGCACAGCGGTAATATGGATAGTTTTTACTTCTACCTTTACTCCAACCAGCAGTTAAACCAATACCGCATTCAGCACATTTAACCACTCTTCGAAGAGGAAAAGCTTTGTTATTGCGAGTCTTTTTAACGTTAAGTGCTTTTTTGCTTACGCATCTGCCATCTAAAATGCTTTGAACTTTATAGAATTGCTCAAGTGAAATCATTGGGCAATGTTGCCCCTGCACTTCTTGCTTGTATGTCTTGGAAGTTAAGATACCTGCATAAAATTTATTTCTAAAAATACGTTGCGTTGTTTGTACTCTTAATTTGATCCTTTTGCCCTTATAGGTAGTGTTTAATTCCATCTCATTCATAATTGTGGTTATTCCTCTTAAACCCTTTGTTCCAGTGGCCATTAAATCCCAGGCTTGTTTCATTTTGTTCCAATTTTCCGGATCTTCTATTGGAATTTTACTTTCATTCATTTTATAGCCAAGTGGGGGCCTTCTGGTGATCAGACCAGATAGAAAACGAGCCTTCATGCCATTTCTTGTACGTTCACCTCTCACATCATTATCGTGCTGGGCAAAGCTGGCCATGATAGTCTCCAACAAAGTGTCTGTTGGAGAGGTCCCCGTAGGTTCTGAAGCCGAAATAAGCTGTATTTCGTAGTCAATTAAGCTTTTTCTAATGGATAAGTAATCGGAAGTTTGACGTGATAGCCTATCAAGTTGATATACAAACACGGCACCTAGGGTTTTCTTATTCTTTTTACAGTACTTGAGCATCTCAACTAATACTGGGCGACCAATAATAGTTTTGGCTGATTTTCCTTCTTCTCGAAAAACCTTAATAATTCGCATTTCTTTGCGTA
>JAUWLS010000021.1 GCA_030613565.1 Candidatus Shapirobacteria bacterium
GCTTCTTTATTTACTAATTGTATTCAACCCTAAATATGCATATTTCACAATCTACCTACCGGCGGAGGAAGAAAATACATGGAAGAAACTTGCAAAATACTATCTCAAAAACACAAACTAACGCTATACACTAACCAAAAAAATACTTCAAAAAAAGATAAAAAATACTTCAAAAAAATAGTTAAAACTCCGTTTGTTCCATCTCAAAACATTCTTATCCAAACACTGCAAATACAAACTACTTTAAAAAAGCAGGCAAGAATAATGGCTACTAATATTAACAAAGAATTCAACATCGCCTTAATACATCCTTGTCTTTATACCCAGGCTCCATTTCTGTTGAGATATATTAAAATACCGAAAATATACTTTTTTCAAGAAACTAAACGAGAATTTTATGAAAAAACTTCGTTCGACTACTGGAAACCAAAAAGGTTGTTTGCAAGGATAATTAGATCATCTATCAAAGAAACAGATCGAATAAACACAAAAAGTGTAGACACTATAATTACAAATTCACAATTCTCCTCATATCTACTAAAAAAAATCTATAAAAAAAACTCATTCACCATACAACCACTCAAGAGAAGTAAAAAGACAAAAACAAGAGAGATAGATTCAAGAAAAATCCTATCTATTGGAGCAATTAACTATCTGAAGGGGCACCACATCTCAGCTCAAGTAGTAAATAGACATTACTCTTTTTCGATACTTGGAAATGGAATGGAAAAAAGATATCCGATAAAAAATAATTTCCACATTAAGTTAAAACAAAATCTGACAACGCTCCAACTCAAAAAACATCTTCAAAAAGCCAAAGTTTTTTTAGCAAATCAAATAAACGAACCTATGGGAATTGCCACCATTGAGGCAATCTCTAAAGATATTTCCATAGTTGGTCTTAATCTGGCGGGAACAAGTGAAATTATAAAACACGGACTAAACGGATTCTTAACTCAAATAAAGTCATATAAAAAACAAAAAAAAGAAATAAAAAAGATACTTAGTGAAAGAAAAAACTTTATGTCAATAGAAACTCAAGAAAACTGGAGCGAGTTAACCAAAAAACTTTATATCATAATTGAAAATGAACATAACCTTAGTTAGAGGAAAACACCTCAACCAATTTGAGATCCAAAACTATCTACCCCTCAAAAAAGGCCATAACCTTACCCTTATCGGCTCAAAAACACCTATCCATAAAAATTTCCCTGTCAAAACCATTCTCTTAAATTCTCCAGTGGACATTCCCAACTTTCCTAAAAAAATGCCCATCTTAAACAGAATCTTCACCGACGCCCACCGTCTCTTTGGTTTAGAAAAACGCCTCTCGAACCAGGACATTGTTCATGTTGCTGAAACCTACTATTACTACACCTACCAAGCAATACAAGCTAAAAAGAAAGGTTTGGTGAAAAAAATAGTCTCTACTGTCTGGGAAACCATTCCTAACAACAACGAAGGGATAAGAGGTAGGAAAAAATTAAAGGAGGAATCGAAAAAACACATCGACCTTTTTATCTGTCCCACAAAAAAAGCCAAAACTTGCCTGGAAAAAGAGGGATTTAATCCCCAAAAAATAGTAGTCGTCCCTTTTGGAATAGACTTAAAACGATTTTCTCCTAAAACCCCCAAAAACAAGGACAAAACAAAAATACTCACCATCTGCCGCCTTCAGGAAGAAAAAGGCATCCTACCTCTCCTAAAAGCCTTTAAAAAACTAAATAGAATCAACCCCCAAACAACCTTAACCATAATCGGGCAGGGGAGTCTTAAAAAAGAAACTCTTTCTTTCATTAAAAAACATAATCTCCAAAAATCAGTTACCTTAAAAACTGTTCTCTACAACAAAATACACCTCGAGTACCAAAAGGCAGATATCTTTGTTTTAAATAGCCAAACAACAAAACACTGGGAAGAACAGTACGGTATGTGCCTCATTGAGGCCATGGCCTCTGGTTTACCAATCATCAGCACTAAAACTGGAGCCATTCCTGAAGTTCTCCCCAAAAACAACCTTCTTGTCTCTCCCAAAAACTCAAACCAGCTTTTAAAATCCCTTCTTTCTCTATCTAACAATCCGAAGGTCAGAAAAAAAATTGGCCAAGAAAATCGAAAGTTTGCCAAAATTAGATATAATCATCTAGTAACTGCTAAAAAAATCAAAAAACTTTATAAATCCCTACTTAAATCATGATCACTCTCACTATACTCACTAAAAACGAAGAAAAAAACCTAGAAAACTGCATAAACTCCTTCAAGGATGTTCAAAGAATATCCCAAATTCTTGTTATTGATGATAACTCCACCGACCAAACCAGAGAAATTGCTAAAAACCTAGGCGCCAAAGTAATAAAGAGGGGACTAGATAATGATTTCTCTTCTCAACACAACTTTGTCAACAAAAATACCAAAAACAATTGGATCTTATCTATAGATGCCGACGAAAGATCAACTCCTTCTTTAGTTAAGTTTCTAAACAAGGTTGATCTGGAAACTCAAATCAAGTCCTATTCTTTCTATAGATCTGATCTCTTTTTAGGTAGAAAGCTAAAACATGGAGAAAATGCTACTAATAGATTTATTCGTCTTTTTGATAAAAGGTATGGAAAATTTCACTTTCCTGTACACGAAACCTGGGTTACCAATAAACCAGTTCAAAATACCAATCACACAATAGACCATAAACCTGACAGGGATATTAGTTCCTTTCTTAAGGATATAAATGAATACACTGATCTTAGATCAAATTATTTATTCAAATCCAAAAAGAGGTCTTCCTTGATTGATATAATTATTTACCCAAGTATAAAGTTTTTATACAACTACATACTTTTACTTGGATTCTTAGATGGAATGCCTGGACTGATAATGGCTCTCGGAATGAGTCTTCATTCTTTTTTGGTTAGGTCAAAACTATGGCACCTAAATCAAAAAAAATAAATCTTCTTCTTGTTTTAAGCTCTCTTGTTATCTTCCTTTTCTTCTTTGGGCAACTTGCCCGCATTCAAACCAACTTCTTTGAAAGATCTGTCCCTTTTATGAACTTTGGAGTTTTAGCCCTCTCTTTACTTAATCTCTTCTCTTTTAAAATAAAGAACAAAAAAGAGATTAATCTGTTTCTTCTTTCCTTTCTTATCTATTCCACAATCCGTTCTCTTTTTTCTCAACCAGGAAATCTGTCTCTTGCTTATTTAATGCGACTCAATCTTTTTTTACTCCTTTTTACTTTTCCTAGTAAAAAATTAAATCAAAACCGAAAAAAGATTCAAAATCTATTTCTTCTCGTTATTTTCGCCAACGCCATTTTTGGCCTGGTCCAATATTTCTTCTGGCCCAATTTCACCTATTTCTCTTCTCAAGGTTGGGATCCGCACCTTCACCGTCTCGTAAGCACCTTCTTTGACCCCACCTTCACCGCTCTAATCTACATTCTTGGCCTCCAGCTAACTTATACCAGTAATCTCAAAAAAACCCTTAAAAACCTTCTCTACCTGGTTCTCTTTGTTGCTTTAGCTCTAACCTACAGTCGAGCAGGTCTTATTGTCTTTATCTTTCTTGTCTTTTTAAACAATAAAAAACTTACTCATCTGGCCCTAATCCTAACCACTTTTACTATCCTGGTCTTACCTAGACCATTTGGTGAAGGAACAAAACTAGAAAGAACCAGTACCATAAGAGCTCGTATTCAAAATTACCAAGAGGGGATCGTCCTAAGCTCGAAAAATCCTCTTTTTGGAATTGGATACAACAACCTTCCGATACTAAGAAATGAAAAATCCCACTCCAGTTCTGGCTTCGACTCCTCTCTTTTGACCATTCTCTCCACCAACGGCCTTGTTGGTCTAGCTCTTTTCCTTCTGGGAATCAAAAAACACCTTCAAAAAACCAATCCTACGAACAGAAATCTATTCCTTTTAACCCTCCTTCACTCTTTTTCAGCAAACAGCCTCCTCTATTCCTGGGTACTTCTTGTTCTCACCCTCACCTAACCTACAAAAGCAAAGTTATCTTATACATCTTCTTAGTCACGTTTCCTGCCATATCTGTGACTACTACCTCTACTTCATTTTCTCCCTCAACTAAAGGAACTCTTACTTTAAAGCTTCCATCTCCATTTACTATTGCTACTCTTCCTTTTACAGTCACACTCACTCCTGTCTCTGTTTGTCCCAGTACTTCATAATCTGCTTCTTCAACCTTCGAGATTTCCTCGGAGGGAATAATCACATCCAATTCAGGGGCAACATTGTCAAAAAGCACTATTCTTTCATCTGAAGGCTGACTAGTTTGACCCTGCTCGCTTGAACTAAAAGCCATGAAGCTGTTTTCTCCCTCAATTAGATCAATTGATCTAAACTCAAATTCACCATCCTCATCAGCCACAATCTTAGCCACCGAACTATCATTTTGAATAAGCTCCACCTCCAGGCCTTTTTCTGAAACACCACTTATCTCAATCAAAGAACTGTTGGTTGCCTCAAAAGGTAAAAACAATCTTGGAGGTAGGGGAGGAATACCATCTTCTACCGCTACTGGACCATCAGTTTTCTTTACATCACCTAAAAACAAAGCTAAACGAACCAAAAAAGGCAGTCCCCAAACAGCCAAAACTATCACCAAAGCAATCGTCAAAATACCAAGAAAAACCGTTTTCTGGGTAATCTTCTCTTTTTGTTTTCTTGATAATCTCGTTCTTGTTTTAAAATTAGCCATAATTCTTATGGAGCCAACGGTGGGAGTCGAACCCACAACCTCGGCTTTACGATAGCCATGCTCTGCCAATTAAGCTACGTTGGCTAGTCTTAAGAGCGACCAGGGAGGATTGAACTCCCGACCTATCCTTGGGAAGGATATGTTTTACCACTAAACTATGGTCGCACAGTTCATATCCTATCACAAGCCAATTTTACCTTATTTTGATCTGGGAATGTTGAGTTTCATCCCAATTTCAATTAGGTTCGGGTTACTTATCTCAGACTTATTTGCTTCCCAAATTTTTTCCCAAGCAAACACATCACCATAAACTTTCAAAGCTACAGTAGAAAGGGATTCACCTCTCTTTACCTCATATTCAGTCACATTAGCCAAAGATTCCTCTTTGGTTGCTAATTTGGCCTCTACCTTTGGTAAGTTAAGTTTCTGTCCTACTAAAAGACTACCTGGATTATCTAACTTATTCACTTTTGCTATATCTACCCAGTTATATCCAGAACCATATGAATTCTCAGCGATCTTCCATAAAGAATCTCCAGCTACAACTACATAACTATCTCCATTTGTAGGCTCAGTCTCACCCAAAACAACCTCGTCAGAAACATTCTCTGCTTCCAAAACCTCAGGAACTACTCCAATATCAGCAATCTCTTCTCCTTTTTTTGAAAAATAGTTAAAAATTAATCCCCCCACCAGTAAAACCACACCTAAACCTAGAATCATTGAAATTGTGTCTTCTGACACTTTTAGCTTTTGGATTAATTTATCCATAATTGAATTTAATACAATAAATAAAAATAATTTTATTACTGTTTGGACAGATTATAGGCAACAGTAACTATCTTAATGACAAAAGTATAACACAAGAACTTAAACCTGACAGATCGGACAAAACCTCGTACCTCTCCCGGCCACCTTTACCTTCTTTATCATCCCTTTTTTGCAGACTATACACTTCTTTTTCTCTCTTCCATAAACCTTTAATTTCTTTATATAACCCCCACTTTTACCAGAAAGGTCAACAAAATCAGATATGGTAGTACCTCTTTTATCCACTGCTTCCGCCAAAACATTCTCAATCTCTTTGTAGAGCTTCTTAATTATTTTCTCATCCATACTATCTATTCTTCTATCAGGTAATACTCCTGTTCTGAAACAAATCTCATCCGCGTATATATTTCCTATCCCCGCTATCATTTTTTGATCCAATAAAAATGCTTTAACCTGTCTTTTCCTTCCCAAAATTAGTTTTTTAAAACCCTTCCAGTTAAAACCTTTAGTCAAAGGCTCTATTCCAAACCTGCCCAGTATCTGCTCCAATTCCTTTTTAGAAACCAACTTCCAATATCCAAACTGTCTTAAGTCATTAAAAAACAATTCTGAACCATCCTTAAACTTTAAAATTATGTGACTATATTTTCCCGGTAACTTTCCAGTCTTTTGGGTGTGCCCACCTCCCACAGTTCCTTTAGAAAATCTGTAAATCAACTGACCAGTCATTTTAAGGTGAACAAGCAAGGTCTTTTTTGACTCTTTAAGATCAAAAATTAAAAGCTTTCCTCTTCTTCCTATCTTTAAAAAACTTCTTCCTTTAAGGTATCTCTTAAATTCTTCCACCCCCAATCCCTTTACAATCTTTTCTTTTCCTATCTCTATCCCAAAAATCTTTTTACCCAGAACATATCTCTCTAAGTCTCTTCTTACGGTCTCTACTTCTGGTAATTCTGGCATAAACCTATTTTAACAAAGGCTTTTTAAAACCAAGGTCTTTAAAACTTCTTGTAAATAAAATTAATAATTATTGTTTTATAATTATGTTTATGAAAAAAGTTGCTTTCTTTGACTTAGACAAAACAATTTACAATGCTCACTCATTTTTTCAATTAGTTGAACACGAGATTGAACAAGGTAGAGTTAAACAAAAAACTTGGGAAAAAATACAAAAGATTCTTAGTGATCATGAATCAGGAGGGCTTTCTTATTCCATGGCCACCAATATGTTGTTAAAAAACTTTGCATTAGACCTTGAAGGTCAAAAATACACAAATTTGTTGGAAGATGTAAAAGAATTTTTTATGAAAAACCTTCAAAACTTCTATCCATACTTTAAAGAGATACTTCCCAAACTAAAGAAAACCCATGATATCTATATTATTACGGCTAATGCACAATTTGTAGCAGAAGCTATCGTTGATCAGTTTGGTCTTGTTGGGTTTGTATCATCCGAGTTTGAAGTTGAAAAAGGTTTGTTTACTGGTAAAGTTTTAAAATCTTTAGCAAACGGTAAATCAATGGTATTAGGGATATTAACTAAATTTGGAAAGAGTGATTCTATTGCTGTTGGAGATTCTGAAAATGATATTGGCATGCTAGAGTTGGTTGAATTTCCTATTTGCATAAACCCAAGTGAAGAGCTTAAAAACCATGCCAATAAACATAATTGGATTGTAATAGATCCAAACCAAGCAACAAAAACATTGAATAACATTCTCGATCAAGCATAATACACCTTACACAAGAATGCGAAAAACAATATCTTTTACGTCACGATCAAAATACACAAAGCGGGCCCGAAGGGATTCGAACCCTCGATCTTCCGCGTGACAGGCGGACATGTTAACCGCTACACCACGAGCCCAAACGCATATTGTTTAAAATTGCTCTTAGACTATACCAAAGCTAGCCTTATTTCTCAACAGAACCAGGACTCTCAAAAAATGATAAAATGAATCATTAGTATTTTCTTATAAAAAAACATGTTACTTCCAATCGTAGGTGTAATCGGCGTTATCCTTGTTTACATTTGGCAACTCTATAACTCCTTAATTACCAGCAAAAATCACATTAAAGCTTCTATCCAAGAAATTGGAAACCAACTAAAAAGACAAGCTGACTTAATTCCTAACCTCATCAACTCCGTCAAAGGCTACATGAAACATGAGAAAGGTATTATTAAAATGATCACCGATGCCCGAAAGTTAGTTCTTGAGGCCGCCAAGGGAACCGACATGGCCAAAATTGAAAAGGCTCAAGAATCTATTAAAAACGCCCTCTCTTCTATAAGAGTAGTCCTTGAGAGCAATCCTGAACTTAAAGCCAACGAAGTTGTTAAAAACCTAATGGATGAGCTCAGAGACACTTCTGATAAGTTAATGTACTCTCGCCGAACCTTAATTGATCTTAGTGCTGACTTCAACATTAAAATCAGCACCCTCCCCAACGTTTGGTTTGCCAAACTTCTAGGCTTCAAGCCCGAAAAAGGACTCGCTACTCCCACCTCAGGGGCACACCTTGAAGTAAGTGCTTCTGACACCAAGGCTCCTAAAGTTGATCTCTAAAAAAGGCATATGAGAAACGTATACGAGGAGGTTCGTAAGAATAAACTCCAATCCAGTCTTATTATGATTGCCTTTGTGCTCTTCATCTCCTTTTCTGTCTATTTTCTAACCCTCGCCTTTGATCTAGGTCCAGATTACTTTCTCTTTGCCGCCCTCTTTTCTGTTCTGGCAAGCATAGGAAGTTATTTCTACGGAGACAAAGTTGTCCTTTCCTTAAATAAAGCCAAACCAGCCAATCGTAAAGACCACTTTGCTTTCTACACTGCCGCCGAAAACCTAGCTCTCGCTGCTCGTATCCCTGTACCAAAGCTTTACGTCATCGATAGTCCCTCTCCCAACGCCTTTGCCACCGGCAGAGACCCTGATCACGCCCTTGTTTGTGCCACCACCGGTCTTTTAAAAACTTTAAACAAAAGTGAAATCGAGGCCGTTGTTGCCCACGAACTGTCCCACATTAAAAACTACGACATCCGCCTTATGATGATTGTCGCTGTTTTAATTGGGAGCCTTTCTCTTCTTGTCAGAAGTGTCTATTGGGGCAGGGGAAGCTCTAAAAAAAGCTCCCGTAACTCTTCAGGAGTTTTAGCAATTTTAGGACTTTTCTTTTTAATCCTTTCTCCCTTAATTGGCAAGCTAGTCCAGCTTGCAATCTCCAGAAAAAGAGAATATCTTGCCGACTCTTCAGCTGTTAAATTAACCAGACAACCCTCCACTCTCATCTCTGCCCTACAAAAAATACATAAAAACAACCAACCCTTAAATTCCGCCTCACCTGCCACTGCTCATCTTTACATTCAAAACCCCTTTAAGGGTAAAAAGGTGTCTGCTCTGTTTAGTACCCACCCTCCATTCGACCAAAGAGTTGCCGCTCTCAAAAAAATGCTCTAGTCTAAAATACCGTGCTTTCTCAAACTAAAAAACTTCTAAAAAACAAAAGTTTTCTGCGTCTTTGGATCAGCCAAACCCTTTCTCAAATCACCATCAACACTATTAATTTTGTCCTTATCACTCAAATCTACAACCGTACCCAATCCACTTTTGCCGTCTCCATGCTCTGGATCTTTTACTCCCTTCCCGCCCTTCTCATTGGTCCCTTCTCTGGTCTAATCATTGACCTTCTCCCCCGAAAGAAAATTCTTCTTTCTACCAACATCCTCCAGTCCATCGTTGTCTTTTCCTACCTCTTCGTACCCAATCATCTTTATCTAACCTATCTTATTGCCTTCACCTACTCCCTCTTAAATCAATTCTATCTTCCTGCTGAAACTGCCAGCATCCCTGACCTTACCCCCAAAAAACTCCTTCCCGCCGCCAACTCTCTTTTTTTCCTAACCGCCCAATCCTCCCTTGCTCTTGGTTTCATCAGCTCCGCCATTCTTATGAAAATCTTTGGTCCCCAAAGCTCTATCCTTTCTGGATCAATCATGCTTCTTTTGGCCGCCATCTCCGTTTCTCGTCTTCCTCTTAAAAAACCAAAGCTAACCTTCAAGATTCAATCCCTTGCCTCCAATCTCTCAAAAAGTTTTTCTGATTTCATGAAAGAAACTCTTTCTGGTTATAAATACCTAAGTCAATTCAAACTCATTGCCATTAGTATTGGCATCATTACTCTTTTTCAAATAATCACCACCTCTTTAACTGTCGTCGTCCCCGTCATTGCTCAGCAAATCTTAAACATCTCCCTCTATGACGCCGGTATCATTTTCGTCCTACCTCTAGCTGTTGGTGTCGTCAGTGGAACCTTTCTTTTCTCCCGTCACAACAAAAAGGAAAGAAAAAACCGCTGGATCATTAGGGGAATGGGGCTTCTTGGTCTCTCCATTGTTCTTTTTTCTCAATTAATACCTAATCTACCTACCTCCATCAGACTTCCCATCTCCATCGTTCTTGTCTCCTTTATTGGTCTCGCTGCTTCCACTGCCATTGTTCCTACTCAGACTTTTTTACAAGAATACTCCAACACACAATTTCGAGGTCGAGTCTTTGGAACCCTTACTTTTGTAATCACCCTTGCTTCCCTTCCACCCCTTCTTTTAGTGGCCACTACAGTCGAAATAATCGGCATTAGACTTTTCCTAACCTTAATCGGTATACTCTTAAGTAGCCTGTCACTACTTGCCCTGGTAAACGCCAACAGGATCATAAAAGAACACGGTTAATGTGGGAAAATTTGTACATCTACACGTACACACAGAGTACTCTCTGTTGGACGGTCTAACAAAAACAAAAAACCTGGTCAAAAGGGTTAAGCAATTGGGTATGGATTCAGTTGCTATCACTGACCACGGAGCCCTCTATGGCGCTATCGAATTCTACAAAAACGCCAAAAAGGAAGGTGTTAAACCCATCATTGGTTTTGAAGCTTACGTGGCTCCCAAAGACAGACAAAACAGAGATCCTCGCTACAAAAAACCCTACCATCTTGTTCTCCTTGCCAAAAACCACAATGGCTATCAAAACCTAATGCGCCTAAGTAGCATTGCCTATCTTGAAGGTTTCTACTACCGACCCCGAATCGACTGGGAAGTTTTAAAAAAACACTCCAAAGACTTGGTTTGTCTAAGCGCCTGCATCCAAGGAGAAGTCGGCGCCAGTATTAGACAAAATGATTTTAAGAAAGCTAAAGAAACTGTAGAAAAATATCAAAAGCTTTTCAAAGACGACTATTATCTTGAAATTCAACATCATCCTGGAATAGAAGATCAAGACGTGGTCAATAAAGAGGTCATTAAACTCTCCCGTAAATACGGGGTTCCTTTGGTTGCCACCACCGATGCCCATTACCTTAAAAAAGATGATGCTGAAGCCCAAGATGCTCTTTTGGCAATTGGTACTCAAAACAAAGTTACTGACAAGAACCGTCTTAGTATGCTTGATACTCCCGACCTCTACATCAAATCTCCCGAAGAGATGGAAAAGGATTGGCCCAACCTTCCAGATGCTCTAAAAAACACAGTTAAAATAGCAAAAAAATGCAACCTAGAAATAAAGCTCGGAAAGTGGTTTTTCCCTCACTTTAAGCTTCCCAAAAAAGAAACCTCTGAGTCTTGGCTTGAAAAAAGAACCCGCAAAGCCGCCAAAGCTCACTATGGAAAAATCACCAAAGAAATCAAAGAAAGACTAGACTACGAACTCGACATTATCTGCTCTAAAGGTTACGCCACCTACTTTTTAATCCAGGAAGATTTCATAAAGTGGGCCCAATCCCACGACGTTATCACCAACACCCGAGGTTCCGCCGCCGGATCCCTAGTTTCCTATGTTCTAGGAATCACTACTGTTGACCCTCTCATCTACAACCTTCCTTTTGAACGCTTCCTAAACCGTGCTCGTCCTTCTCCTCCCGATATCGACATGGACATAGCAGACGACAAGAGAACCATGATGATTCAACACATCACCAAACTCTATGGTCAAGATAAGGTTGCCCAAGTCGGCACCTTTGGAAGAATGAAGGCTAAAGCTGCCATCCGTGATATTGCCCGCGTACTCGATTACCCCTACTCCTTGGCCGATAAAATTTCCAAGGCCATTCCTGAAGGAAGTCAGGGTTTTCCAATGACTATTGAAAAAGCCCTTGAGGTTTCTCCTGAATTTAAAAAAATGCACGACGATGATGATGAAATAAAAAAGATTGTTGATCTTGCTAAAAAAGTCGAAGGTACTGCTCGCCACTGCTCCGTTCATGCCGCCGCCCTTGTCATCTCTCCCACCCAACTAAACAACTTCACTCCTGTTCAAAAAGAAAGTGGAGGGGGGGATAAAATAATCACCCAATACGAGATGCACGCTGTTGAAGACGTGGGTCTCATTAAATTCGACGTTTTGGGAATTACCAATCTTTCCATTCTTGGAAACGCAATTTTAAACACCAAAAAAACCAAAGACATCGACGTTGATCTAAGAAAAATTCCCTTAGATGACGAAAAAACTTTCAAAATGCTCTCCAGGGGAGACACTATGGGAGTTTTCCAGCTCTCTTCTTCTGGAATGACCAAATACATTAAAGATCTAAAACCAGAAAGAGTGGAAGACATTATGGCCATGGTTGCTCTTTACCGTCCTGGTCCTATGGCCATTATTCCCGAATACATTGCTCGAAAAAAAGATCCTAAAAAAACTAAATATATGGATCCTCGCATGGAGCAATACTTAGACAAATCCTACGGTCTTTTGGTTTACCAGGATGACTGTCTGTACACCGCTGTCTATCTTGCTGGTTACGACTGGGTTGAAGCCGACAAGTTTAGGAAAGCTATTGGTAAAAAGATTCCTGAAGAAATGGAAAAACAAAAAGAAAAATTCATAAAAGGTTGCCAATCCTTTGGAAAACTCAGTAAAGCCCAATCTAAAGAAATTTTTGAACTCATTCAACCTTTCACGGGCTATGGTTTCAACAAAGCTCATGCCTCTGCTTACGGAATGCTTGCTTACCAAACTGCCTACATGAAAGCCAACTACTCTGTCGAATACATGTGTGCTCTAATGACCTCTGAATCTGGAGACACTGACAAAATCAATGCCGCCATCAGTGAGTGTAAAAGATTGAATATTATCATCCACCCCCCTGACATTAATGTCTCAGGTGTTGGTTTCTCTATTGAAAAAAACAAAGACTCTTTGGGTGGGCTTGCTATCCGCTTTGGGCTAAACGCCATTAAAAATGTCGGAGAGGCTGCCATTAAAAACATGATCGATGAGAAAAAAGAAAATGGCCCCTACCAAAGCTTCACTGATTTCTGTCTTCGAGTAAACAATAGAAAAGTAAACAAAAAGGTTCTTGAGAGTCTCATTCGAGTCGGCGCTTTCGATAAATATGGAAAAAGATCTGCTCTCTTGAGTTCTATCGAGAAGATAAGAGGTCGAGCTGAAAAAATCCAAAAAGAAAAAGAATCCGGTCAAGAAAACCTTTTTTCTAGTCTGGATAAAAAAAATGTTAATAAAAAAGAAGCCTTCAAAGACACTCTCCCTGACATCGATGAAATTCCTCAAAAAGAACTACTAGAATATGAAAGGGAACTTCTAGGAGTCTATCTTTCTGGAAACCCGGTAAGAGACATGATTGAACCCTTCCTTCCTGCCATAAGCCATCGCATAGGTCACATCCTTGAAGAAAAAGAAAACCAAAAGGTCATTGTCTGTGGAGTAATTCAAAGAGTAAGAAAAATAATCACCAGAAACTCCAATAAAGAAATGGCTTTTATAAAAATCCAAGACGACACCAGCTCCCTAGAGGTTGTTGTTTTCCCCAAAACCTACGACGCCATAAAAGAAATCCTTGCTGAAAACCGCGCTATTTTAATAAATGGCCGAATGGATTTCTCTCGTGATGAAACCAGACCCTCACTTCTTGCCGAAAGCATAACTGACGATCCAGACAAGTTAGATGGAAGAGCAGATTTCCAAATCACTATTCCAGACGGCACCGGCTCGAAACAGCTCCTAGAGCTAAACATGCTTTTAAAAACTAACCCTGGAAAACAAAATGGAGTCATCATCTTTCCTAATGGAAAAAGAATCAAATTAAACCAACCCATAAACTACTCTCCTGAATTTCAAAAGAAAATAAAGGATCTTCTTAACTAAAATTCTGGACTTTCTGCTTCTTCCTGCTTATAATAAACCTCGATATGGCACTTAAAGCAACTATTAAAGACACCACCTTTCATGTGGGTGACACCGTCAAAATCAACTATCTTATTAAAGAAGGTGAAAAAGAAAGAACCCAACCCTTTGTTGGTATGGTTATTGGTATCCGCGGTAGGGGAGACTCAAAAACCTTTACTGTCCGAAAAATTGGAACTCAAAAGGTTGCTATTGAACGTATTTTCCCATTAAATTCTCCTTGGATCAAAGAAATTTCCGTAACTAGAAAACCAAAAAGGAAAATAAGACGAGCCAAGCTCACTTACGTGAGAAACGAAAAATTCCGAAAACTCTAACCAATCCCCAAATCACCATTCCTCCTCCTATTACCTGTCCCGCTTTTATACCCCCTCCCAACACCCAAGTATCTGTCCTAAAAATCTCTACTACCATTCTTATCAACCCATACCCAATCAAGTAGCCTGGCAAAACCAAATCTTCTTTCTTTTTTTTCCAAAGATAACTCAATACCCCAAAAAGCATTAGATTTGGCACTGCCTCATATAGCCAAATCGGCCTATTATCTACTCCATACCCTTCTCCATTTACAAAGTTAGCCAACCTTCCCAATCCCTGCACTAAAGGTAGTGCCCCAGCAAATAAAGAAAAGATCTTTCCTGAAACTTTTAGTTTTTTCTCATACCACCAAATTAAAACCACTCCCAAAGCCATTGCTCCAAAAATACCCAAACCTCCATTCCAAACATAAAAAACCTCAATTAAGTTCTCTTTGTAGTACCACCATGTATCCATCACATGATAAAGTCTTGCTCCTAATAACCCAACTGGAATCAACAATAACACCAGTTTATCCAGCTCTTTTTGGGACACTGCTTTGTTTCTCTTACCAATCACCCAATACCCCAAAAGACAAGAAAGATAAATTACTAAACCATACAGATTAATTCTCATAAAAAATTATATCAACCAAAAAAACAGTAAGAATAGTTGAACCTAGACTTTTTTCCTTTATAATTTTATACTAAGTCCGTTTTGGGCCCATAGCTCAGTTGGTTAGAGCACCTGCCTTTTAAGCAGGTTGTCGCAGGTTCGATCCCTGCTGGGCTCACCGAGCTTTAAAGAGGAGACACTTCTTCGGAATGTGTGCAGGTTCGAGTCCTGCAAAGCTCCTAGGCCCCATCGTCTAGCGGTTAGGACACCAGGTTTTCATCCTGGCAACCGGAGTTCAATTCTCCGTGGGGTCACCATACGCGACACCCTGAGTGTCAAAGTTAAATATAGCTTGATACATTGGGTTTATTTTATGGTTCAATGTACCGTCATGGTTATAGGTGAGTCCTGAGGGGAAGATTGAACCAATTAAGGCCTTTATTTGAGGA
>JAUWLS010000028.1 GCA_030613565.1 Candidatus Shapirobacteria bacterium
AAGATGGTCATGAGTCTACCTCTAACTATCGTTCTTTCGATTATTATTACCAAACTAGCTTTCCAAAAAGTATACAAAGTCAATGCTAAAAACTACGCCTGCTCATGGCACTACGCGTACAAAGAAGCTGTTGAATTCATAAAAGAAAACTACGACCAATATGACGAAATTTGGATCACTAAAAAATATGGAGAACCCCACGAGTTTATTCTTTTCTATTGGCCTTGGGATCCTTCAACCTACCAAAATGATGAAAGTAAAATTTGGGACTACCATGCTACTTGGTACTGGGTAGATGCTTTTGATAAATTCCGTTTCATAAACGACTGGGAAATAAAAGAAAAAACAAAAGAAGGAAACCCCCAAAACACACTTCTCATAACCTCACCCAAAAACTACACTAATGGAGAATTACTCAAAACTATTCAGTCACCTGCCCAAGAAAACATTTTCCAAATAATTAAGTACTAGCTCGAAAATCTAGAAAAGATTGATAAGAAAGGTTAGAATCATTTAGTGACTAAGAAAATCAAACTCATTCTCCTTTTTATTTTTCTCCTCTCTTTTTCTTTAAGGTTATTTAATTCCTCCCGTCCACCCCTTCTCTGGGACGAAGCCTCGCTAGGATACAATGCCTACTCTATCTTAAAAACTGCCAAAGATGAATATGGAACCACTTATTTCCCCCTCATTCTCAAATCCTTTGGTGACTATAAGCCCGGTTTTTATGTTTATCTTGCTCTGCCCTTTGTCGCTCTTTTTGGCTTAAACCCTCTCTCAACCCGCCTTCCTTCTGTCCTTTTAGGATCATTCATGCCAGTTTTACTCTACCTTCTTATCTCTAAATTCCAAAAAGAGAAATCTCAAAAACTACCCTTAATCTCTGCCCTGGTCTTAGCTATTACCCCCCAAGCCATTCATTTTTCCCGTGGAGCCTGGGAGACAAACATCTTAACCTTCCAACTCCTCCTTGGATCATTCTTTTTCTTTATGTCCCAAAAGAAAAAAAGGTCTCTTTATTTAACTCTGTCCTCCTTAGTCTTCGCTTCCTCTCTCTACACCTATCAAGGTGCCAAACTAATGACCCCTCTTGTTATTGTCTCTCTTTATCTTTCCTTTAATTCTCTTAATAAAAATATCTTTAAAAAATTCTTGTCCGACAAGAAGTTACTAAAAGCCTTTGTTCTTCCTTTGTTTTTAATATCCCTTCCCTATATCTTCAGTCTTTTGACTAGTCAATCTGGAAACCGACTCATCGTAACTGGTCTTTTTTCTTATAAACGTCCTGAAAACGAAATCCAACAAATTATTTCTGAATCTAATAAACTAGATTACTCTCTTTTGCACAATCAAACTTTATTTTTCCTAAGAGGCGCCTCCTCCCGTTATTTCAATCATCTGTCTCCCACTTACTTAACCTTTGAGGGAGATTGGTCTAACCCACGTCACTCCGCCCCCTATATCGGCATTCTCCTCTACCCCTCAATCATTTTTCTGCTCATTGGATTTCTTAAAAACACCAATCTTTTCCTAAACAAAAAGACAACACCACTCTTAACTTTCATGACTCTTTGGTTCTTCCTTGCTCCGCTTCCTGCTGCCCTCTCTAGAGATTCCATTCATGCTGTACGATCCATGAGTCAAGTCATTCCTCTAGTTTTCTTTGTCGCTCTTGGAATAAAAACTGTCCTTGATTTGTTTAAACCTCAAAAACTAATAACCCTCTTAATTTCTCTTTCCTTTTTAATAAGCCTTTTCTTCTACCTAGATCTTTATCACTCCCATATGGTTGAAAAATCTCCTAAGGATTTTCTCTATGGATACGAACAAGCCAGTACTTATCTTGCCAATAATATCGACCGCTACAATCAAGTTGTCTTCTCTGGCCACCTAGGACAGCCCTATATTTACTATCTTTTCTGGTCTCAATACCCACCTAAAAAATATCAGGCCCAGGTCAAATTAACTGAAGATAGGGGAGTCGACACTGGAAGAGTTGAGAAGATTGATAATATCCACTTTAGACCTGTAAATTGGGACACTGACTCAAAACTAGAAAACACTCTTTTAATAATTACCCACGAAGATGTTCTTCGTCTATCTTTAGATAAAAACCAAGATTTCTTTTCCAAGTTCACCCCTCTTTCACCTATCGGCAATACCTCCACCTTCTATCTTTATGAAACTAAAAAAACTCTAAACTATGCCCAAAATTAAAAATAAAATTCTAATTGTTATTCTCATCTTGGCTGCCTTCCTGCGCCTTTATCAAATCTCATCTTATCCAGCTCTCAATCCTGATGAAGCAGCCCTGAGTTACAATGCTTATTCTCTTTTAGAAACCGGAAAAGATGAACACGGGGATTCCTGGCCTATTCACTTTAAATCTTTCGGTGATTATAAGCCTGGTGGTTATGTTTATCTTGCCCTTCCTTTTATAAAAATTCTTGGTTTAAATACTTTTGCCACCCGCCTTCCAAACCTTATATTCTCCCTCTTTGCCATATACTATATATATAGGCTAATTCTCCTAGGCACAAAGGATACTCGTCTAGCCACGATTTCTACCTTCCTTCTGGCTATCAGTCCCTGGCATATCCATTTCTCTCGTGGAGCATGGGAATCCTCTACTGCTTTATCTCTAACCATAATGGGAACCTACCACCTCCTTACCTCCTTAAAAGAAAAGAAAATAAATCTAAAGCACCTTACTCTATCTCTTACCTTGTTCGCCTTCTCTCTCTATCTCTATCACTCTGCCCGTATTTATGTTCCCCTCATTGG
This sequence comes from Candidatus Shapirobacteria bacterium, assembly GCA_030613565.1. Taxonomy (GTDB): domain Bacteria; phylum Patescibacteriota; class Microgenomatia; order UBA12405; family JAUWLS01; genus JAUWLS01. The sequence continues at coordinate 2,785 of JAUWLS010000028.1, forward strand.
CCTCTCTCTTTTTGCTCTTAATTTTAAAAAGCTTTGGGCCAATAAAGAAAGAGTAATAAAACCCCTTATCCTTGCCGCCCTAATCTGCCTTCCTGTCACTTACTCCTTCTTAACTTCCGGAGGCTCTACTCGCTTTTCTGGAGTTGGTATTACTGCCGACCAAGGACCACTGTGGCGCACCAACGAACTCATAAACCATCACCAGGGTGCCACTCTTCCCACCAGACTTCATCACAACAAACTAATTTCCTACTCTCTCTCTTGGGCCCAAAACTATTTTTCCCACTTTAATGGCAACTTCCTTTTTATAAACGGAGACGAAGTCCCCAGATCCAAGTCACCCGAAATGGGTCAAATGTATGCTTTGGAAATAGTCTTCCTCTTGATTGGTCTGTCTATCGCCCTTTTTGCCAAGAAAAACCAAAAGATGAACCAACTGATGTTTCTCTGGCTACTCATCTCTCCTCTCGCCTCCTCACTTACTTTCCAAGCTCCTTCAGCCCTCAGAGCCCTACCACTCACTATTCCTTTTATCTACTTCTCCGCCTTAGGAATAGATTACTTGTTAGCCAAATTCAAAAACAAAAAACTATTCATTCCTCTAATTGTCGTTCTCTACCTCCTCTCCTTCATTTATTACCTCGATGCTTATTTCGTTCATTACCAAAAAAGATTACCCTTTGCCTGGAATTACGGCTTTAAAAACTTAGTTGAGTACACAGAATTAGTAAAAGGGGATTACGATCAAATTTATATAACCAATCGTTACGATCAACCTTACATTCTTTTTCTTTTCTTTAGTAAATATGCACCAGAAAAATTCCAACAAGAAGTAAAATTGACCCCACCTGATAAATTTGGTTTCCAGACAGTCATTCATTTTGACAAATACCACTTTGAAGAAATTGACCCTACTAAACAATATCCAGCCGATTCCCTTATAATTGATAAAGATTATTCCTTATTTACCCCAGGTGAAAAATAAAATATCAGTAGCTATCGCCACCTATAACGAAGAAAATCACATTAAAGACTGTCTTGAATCAGTTCATTCTTGGGTCGACGAAATCGTCATTGTTGATGGATCGTCTAAAGACAAGACTGTTGATATTGCTAAAAAATTCAAAAAGGTAAAAGTCATTGTTACCACCAACAAACCCATCTTTCACATCAATAAACAAATTGCCATAGACGAATGTAATGGAAACTGGATTCTCCAGCTGGATGCTGATGAAAGAGTACCCCCTCTTTTAAAAAAGGAAATACTACCTCTTCTTAAAAAGGATCCTGATTCTCTTCCTGCAGCCTACTGGATTAAAAGAAAAAACCTCTTTCTCGGTCACTTCTTTAAAAAATCAGGCCAATACCCAGATCCAGTTATAAGACTCTTTCAGAAAGGAAAGGGGAAACTGCCCTGTAAATCTGCCCATGAACAAATCAAGGTAAAAGGAGAAGTCTCTTGGCTTCAAAACGACTTCCTCCACTTTGGTAATCCTACCTTCTCAGAGTATCTCAAAAGATTTAATCGATATACCTCTCTTGCAGCTCAAGAACTGCAGAAAAAAAATTCACCTATCGGATTCTTTCCTTTTGTAAAATCAATCTTTCAGGCCCATTATGCTTTTTTCATTCGCTTCTTTCGCTGTAAAGGCTTTCTTGATGGTTTCCCTGGTTTTGTTTTTGCCTTTTTTTCCGGACTGGACTACCCCGTCTCTTATATCAAATACTACGAACTAACAAAACAAAAAAGAGAAATTGATCTTGCAAAAGATTGGGATTAGTATGTAAATTAACAAAACAATATGAATTTTATAAAGATGATCAATGATCTTTTTGAAAATATCATTGCCTTAAATAGTAAAAATTACTTAAAAAGCATTAAAAGGGCCCGACAAGAATATAAAGAAGGAAAAATTCACACCTTTAGACAAATCTTTGGGCAAAAACAGTGAAATACAAAATAATTATCACCAAAAAAGCATTCTCAGATATAAAAAACTAGATCCTGTTGTTAAAAAGAAAACAAAAACTGAAAAAACAAGAATTAAATTACTATGAAAAAAAAACAATCAACGGTCACCACTAAAGATCTCGAAATCGATACTTTTAGACGCGAATCAGATTTCTTGTTGTACACCACTCCTGACAACAAAGTAAGGCTCGAAATTTTTATTAAAGACAAAAACATTTGGTTAACTCAAGAAAAGATAGCTCGCCTTTTTGGGGTCCAAAGACCGGCGATCACAAAACATTTACAAAATATATTTGAAAGCAGGGAGTTACGGGAAAATTCAGTTAGTTCCATTTTGGAACATACTGCCAGTGATGGCAAAACTTATCAAACTAAATTTTATAATTTGGATGCCATTATTTCCGTGGGCTACCGTGTTAACTCAGTTCAGGCTACCCACTTTCGTATTTGGGCAACAGAGCGGTTGAAAGAATACATCATCAAGGGTTTCACTATGGATGACGACCGACTTAAGGATCCACAGCGTATTTTTACCAAAGACTACTTCAAAGAATTACTGGAAAGAATTCGTTCGATTCGCGCCAGTGAACGCAGAGTCTACCAGCAGATTACGGATATTTTTGCAGAGTGCAGTATTGACTATGATTCTCACTCTCAAACAACCAAAGACTTTTTTGCCACTGTTCAAAATAAATTTCATTATGCCATCACTGGCTATACAGCTGCTGAAATCATTGATAAACGTGCTAATCGTAAACAATCTAATATGGGACTTGCCACCTGGAAAAAAGCACCTATTGGCAGGATTTTATCTACTGATGTAATTATAGCCAAAAACTATTTACCTGAAAAAGAAATTAAAAAGCTAGAGAGAACTGTAACGGGATTCTTTGATTACGTTGAGAATCTGATTGAAAATAGACAAGCCTTTACTATGGAAGAGTTTGCTGGGAGTGTCAACAAATTCCTAACGTTTAATGAGTACAGGATTTTGGATGGTAAGGGGAGTATTTCTAAGAAAAGTGCTGATAAAAAAGCATTAGCTGAATACGAGGAGTTTAATAAAACCCAACCAATAAAGTCTGATTTTGATCGGGCGGTTAAGAAATTAATAAAAAGCAAGAATAAAACTAAAGTAAAGAAAAAATAGTATTCTTAAGAGTTGGGTTATCCAAAAGAAATCTATAAAATAAAATGAAAAAAGTAAAAATTGCCATCGACATTTCTCCCACCCAAAATGAGAATGCCAAGAGGGGAGTGGGTTTCTACACTTCTCGTCTGATAAAGGCCCTTAAAAAAGAACTAAAGACCAATCCTGAATATGGTTCCTGGCAAATAGACTTTTTAACCCAGGCTCCTACAAAAAAATACGACCTTATCCATTACCCTTATTTTGACCCCTTTTTTACCACCCTTCCTAAAAGAGAAAAGACTCCTATTATTGTTAGTGTCCACGACCTTATCCCTATTCGCTATAAAAAACATTATCCTGTCGGCTTAAAAGGAAACTTAAGGTGGCAAATTCAAAAAAACAACCTTAAAAAAGCAGATCTCTTAATTACTGACTCTCATTTTTCAAAGTATGAGATATACGATCTTATTAAATATCCAGTAGACAAAATCTACGTTACCCACCTTGCTTCTGATCCTGTTTTTAAACCAAAGAACAAAGATCTTTCTCAAACTAAAAAGAAATACAATCTCCCTAATAAATTTGTCCTGTACGTTGGAGACATAAACTGGAACAAAAACATCCCCCTTTTAGTGAAAGCTTGCCAACAATTAAAATACCCCCTTGTTATTGTCGGCTCTACCGCCAAAAGAGAGGATATCATCGAACATCCTTGGAACAAAGATCTCTTATGGTTACAAGAAAAAGCTAAAAATTCCAAGCTTATCCACCTTACAGGTTTTGTCCCTGACAAAGAATTAAATGATATCTATAATCTCGCTACTCTCTATTGCCAGCCTTCCATTTGTGAAGGTTTTGGACTTCCTTTCTTAGAAGCAATGAATGCTGGCTGTCCGACTGTTTACGCTCACGCGTCCAGTCTAATTGAACTTTCCAACTATACCGGCCAATATTTCAAACCCGACTCCCAAGAAAGCCTTAAAAAAGCTTTAAAGAAAGTTTGGACTAATCCCACTTACCAAAAAGAATTGAGAAAAAGTGGTCTTGAACAGTCTTCTCAATTTGATTGGAGACTTACTGCAATTCAAACTCTTGCTGTCTACAAGCTCCTCTTATAGAGCTTGACACTACCTGTAAAATAATGCTCTAATGAAACACCAGCATGTCTAAACGTAACCGTCTTCTGCTACTTACATTCTTCAGTCTCTTTTTTCTTTTTGTATTCCAAAACTTTATTTACACACCCAATATAAAAGCCGCAGATATCACAATCAGTGGCTTTACCACCACCAACACCACTCTTCTGTCTACCGGCAACACTTACACCTTTACTTTCACTCAAC
>JAUWLS010000003.1 GCA_030613565.1 Candidatus Shapirobacteria bacterium
TCACTCTCACCATCACCTTCCCCGTATCCTAAAAAGTCCAAAGATACTGTAATGTATCCCTCGTCTACTAGCTCATCTGCCACCCTCCACACCCCATACCCCGGATAATAACCTTCCTTTTCTGCATATCCTCTTACCATCACCACTACTGGATATTTCTTCTTTTCCAAAAAACCATTAGGCCAACTCATCATTCCTGAAATCAACTTGTCATCACTCATAAATGTAAAAACTTCACTATTCACCTCTTTTTTTCTTCTAACGTCTACTTCAACAGGCTCTCCTAAAAATTCAATCTTACTTGCCACCCCACCCCTCTTTCTTAACTGGGAAAATGAATATCTATCCAACTCTCTCCCTTCCACTACAAACGGTTCACCCAAAGGCTCTAAGGCTGGTCTACTATATATAAACCCCCATATCCCACCACCTAAAAACACAAAAACTCCTAAGCCTATCAAAAGAAAATTCCTCACCCCTTATTCTAACCCACTTAAGCTCGTAATTTCGGTAAACTGTGCAAATCCTTCATATCAAGCATCAAGCCTCTGTGTTCTATTATCAAACGATCATACAGCACCAAGGCCGTCATCCCTTCACACCCCTGCGCCGTAAGTGGATCCGAGTCTTCAAATAATCGCTTTAAAGCAAAAGCTGTGCTTGGAAAAAAATCATCAGACCCCACATCATCACCATAATAAAAAACATTCCAAGGGCTATATCCCTTACCTCTATCAACCGAATCAAAAGTCGTACTGTTCATTGTTGCCACCAAGCGCCACAAGTTATCGTAATGTAAAACACATATTTCTGTAAAATCAATCACTCCTGCTCCACCTGGTCTTTCCAAGTAAGTAACTACAAAACCTTTCTTTGTACCCCCACCTGGAGCTAACTCACCCGTTTCTTCTTCCAACTCAACCTGCAACATTCTCTGAAAAACACCAATCCCATAACTTGGCCCAAAACCCCATCCCAACTCAACTTTTCCTCCTGGCATATCAAGTTTACCCTCATCTCCACCAAAAGATTTTTTTGCCCGCCTTCTGGCGACGAAACAAACCTTTTCATCCCTTGGGTCAACGGCAGTAATAAGAGCTCTAGTAACCACGTAACCACCCTCTCTCCTACACCTTTCTTTAATTTTTGAAATTTCAGCTGGATCTAAAGTACCCTTCCCTCTATCAAGAATTGAGCCAAAACAAGAATCCCATAACGAACTTCCGATCCTGGCCCTTCGAAAACCTTTAGGTTCTTCAAACAACATACTAGAATCTGGTTTTTCAGCTCTCTCTGTATATTCTGTTTCTCTAGCTAAAAACAAAGTTTCAAAAACATCAAAGGGGAACCAACCCTTGCTTGGACAAATCATCAAACCACTAAAATCTGACTCACACGCAACTGGATAATCACGTTTCTCTCCAGGTTCTGGTATATCCAATCTCGGATTACGAGGCAACGCTTCCCCGCAATTGGGATTAGAAAACAAAAGTGGAAAATTTTCTCTAGCATGTACTCCAATTTTTTCACTGCTCATAAACACCAAAGGATAGATTATTTTTAAACTAACCCTATTTTACATCAATGTTACGACCCTACCAAAATCATTTTTTCTTACCTTACCCAAAACCATCCCAATCCACTGGCCAAAATTACCACCGTCATCGAAAGAGCAAAGCGAGTTGCAAACTCTTTTCTTCCTTGCATCCAGGAATAAGCTACTTTAGAAATCAAATTCGTTGCATTCACACACACTAAAACAAACCAGGCCTGCGCTATATTAATCTCACCTCCTGCCATATCAGCCAAGTTCACCACTACTGCATCAATTCCGGAAAACGACGCTGCTATCGAGCCTACTAAAAATCCGGCCTGGCCAAAGAAAGTCAAAGCAATTTTAGTAACTAATCTGATTACCAAAAGTACCAGCACAAAACGCATTGCTGAACCCAAAGAGATAATTGGCTTTTGTTCTGCCTTCTCTCTCTTTTTCGTTTTTATTTCCTTTATCTTCTTCCCTTTTTTAAAATAAAACCAACCTCCCATTACCAAAGCTGATCCAATAATTAAAAGCATTGTTGGAGTAATTGAAATCAACCACTCCCCATTTATTGGTGCCACCAACACAACAATCTGTAAAAAGGAAACTAAATTGGCAAACACTGCTGCTGCCACCAGCTCATTTATGTATCCACCTTCCTTACTCCTCAAAGCCAAAGACTGCACCGTCGAAGTTGATGAAACAAACCCACCTGCCACAGATGTCAAAAACCACCCCTTCTTCTCTCCCACCATCCTAGACAACAAATGTCCAAACATTTCTATCCCTGTTATAAAAGCCACAATCAACCACATCCTAAAAGGATTCAGTATCTCCAGCTTCTCCAAAGCCCCATAACTCACCCCATAGGCATCTAAAAGCATTGTTACTCCTGGAATATCCGTTACCACATAACCCTGATTAGGTAAAAATGGCAAAATCACTAAGGCTATAATCGCAAAGGTTAAAAAGGCCGACATCTCTTTTCGCTTAACTCCCGATATAAAATTTTTCGTCCTATCCTTCATTGAAAGAATTAGGGTAACCACTACTGCAACTGCAATCACTATCTGTACCGGTAAAATATCTGCTGCTACTAAATAACCCATTACAAACACATAAACTGCTGCCAACTCTGTTGTTAACCCTGGAGACTTGATCATAATACTTCCCACCACATAATAGGCCGTCAATAAAACAAAAAAACCAACTGTCACTATTAAATACAAAACACTGTCTCCTGAAACTGAGAGTAATCCTGCAACTCCTCCCAAAAGAGAAATTAAAGAAAAAGTTCTCAAACCAGATAACCCTCTCACCTTCATTCCCTTCTTTCCTTTTTTCTTACTAGGAATAAACTCTCTCTCCACTCCCACCAAAGCTCCCAGAAAAACTGCTACCAACAATCTAAAAGGACCAGACAAATCACTCATTCTATTTCAGTATGCCTTATTTTATTTCCCTTGACCAGACCTCTCTCTACGCACCATCATGAGTTCTTCGTAAGGTGGAACATACCTCCATGGACCAATTCTAGCCATTACTGCATGCTTATCCATCCTTAATCCAGCTATCACTTCAATTTTGCCCCCCAACCATTCTTCTAATCTTTTCACCCTTCTTCCAAAAAACTTCTCATTTGCTCTCTCAACTAACCATCTTAAAATCTGAGGTTCATTTATTTCTCTCCTATATATATCTCCCCACTTTTTCTTACCATCAATCAACTCACAAAGTTCGCTTGTCAAAAATGGTCTTGCCAACACCACCTTTGAATCCCCTTCCACTTCCCACCCTTCGGGTGACAACCCACTCCCACAATACTCTGCCTCATAAACCAACCCCAAAGTCGACAGGCCATCACCATCTTTTGAAAAAACCGGAACTACGTGTGGTCGACATTTGGCCTCGACATACGGAAGACACACATCGCCTCTCTTTATGGCCGTTTCCTCAAGAAGTTCATCCAAAACCATCCTCATTGGAACTTGGTTTTCAGTCCCGCCAGCCGGCAATCCCCAACCCAATTCTTCCTCTGTACTTGGATCCCTGTTACACACCAAAACTAAACGATCACCTCCAGCTGTTAATAATAATCCAACGGAAACATTGGTTAAAACTCTACCCTCACTTCTCATCTCTGATTATATAACATCCCCTTCACTGTTGAATTCTAAATCGAATCCGAACACTTGATAGCTAACAACTCTGATTCCAACATCTCTTTAGTATTAATACTTGACTTAACCAAGTATTACTCATATAAACTATTCTTACCATGTTGCAAAGCACCACCCTTACTCAAAAAGGTCAAATTACTATCCCCCTCTTTCTGCGCCAAAGACTTAAACTAAAAACTGGACAACAAATGGTTTTTCTCCCCCATCCTGAACAACCCGGTATTTTAATCCTAAAACCCATAACAGACCTCATCTCCCTCAAAGGAAAATTTAAAAGCCACAAAAAATACAACAAAACACGAGCCAGAGCAACTTTTACAAAAGACATTTCTAAAATATGATCGTTGATACTGACATCATTATTCGCTTTCTTACCAACGACGATCCTAAAAAAGCCAAAGATTTTGAACGTTTTTTAAACTCAAAAAAGAAAATCATTTTAACCGACGTCAGCTTTGCCGAAGTTTACTGGACCCTAAAATCTTTCTACAAATTTCCTAAAGGGGAAATCATACCTGCCCTAAATTGTCTCCAACAAATCTCTACTGGCTCAGACCTTAAGCATTCTCCAAACTCACAACACAAGTCTAATCGATGCCTACAACGCAGCATACTCCTTGGTTAACAGTGATTCAAAGGTACTTTCATTCGATAAAGGGTTTGATAAAATCCCTCAAATCACTCGTCAAGAGCCCTGAACTCAATTTTGACTCCATACCTAAAACATTCATCAAAACCCCGCTTTCACTTCCTATCTCTGATTATATAACACCCCCCAACACGCTATAATATCCCCATGTCAAAAACCTTCTATTTAAAGACCTACGGCTGTGCCCAAAACGTTGCCGACTCTCAACGTATTAAAACCCATTTCTATAACCTTGGATTCAAAGAAGTCAATTCTTGGAAAAAAGCAGACACTATTATTATTAACACCTGTATCATCAGAGAATCTGCTGAAAACAGAGCCTATGGACTCCTAGAAAACGTTCATCAATACCGAAAAAAAGAAAAAACCAAACAAAAAATCATCATTACTGGCTGCTTAGTTGGCGCTGCTCTTAATCAAAAAAACAAAAAAGGTATTCCTAAAATAGAAAAACTAAAAGAAAAATTCCCTCAAGTGGACCAATTCTTACCCATTTCTAAAATCAGTTTTGATCTTGATCCCCTAAGAGATAAAAAACTTTCTGCCCTCATTCCCATAAGTACTGGTTGTAACAACTTCTGCTCCTACTGTATCGTCCCTTTCGCCCGTGGCAAAGAAATTAGTCGCCCTTTTAAAGAGATTTTAACTGAGGCCCAAAAAGCCCTAGATTCGGGTTTTACCCACATCACCTTAGTTGGTCAAAACGTCAACTCCTACGGATCTGATCTGGTCAAAGAAAAAGGGTCCTACACTCTTCCCACGAAAGAAAAGGTCAAACCAGTCCTCGTAAAGTCCATGGGCAAGACCCGTATCCCCACCCTCTTTCCTTATCTTCTAGAAACTGTAGCCAAACTCCCTAACCTAAAAACTCTCTCTTTTATCTCATCTAATCCTTGGGATTTCTCAGATCAACTAATCAAGGTCATTAAAGAAAACAAAAACATTGACCGCCTACTCCATCTCCCTTTTCAATCCGGAGACGATCAAATTCTTAAAAAAATGAACCGTAACTACACTTCAAAAGAGTATCTCGATCTTGTCAAAAAAATCAGAAAAGCTATTCCTGACATCATTCTCACTACCGACATCATTATCGGTTTCCCAGGCGAAGATGAAATTGCCTTTCAAAACACCATAAAACTCTGTAAAAAGGCAAATTTTCAAAAAGCCTATCTTAATAAATACTCTCCCAGATCCGGCACTATATCCAAAAAACTATACCAAGAAACTATCTCCCAAAAAGAAAAACGTCGTCGTTGGCACCTTCTTGACCAACTAATCAATAAAGTAAATACTAAGTAATGAAAGCAAAAATCAACTGGAAAGAAATCAAAGGAGATGAAAGAATCCGTGGCTACTTTCTAGATAAACCAGAAAAAAGGCTCATTAACTACCTTACTCCTAGAATTCCTCCTTTTATTGAAACTTATCACCTTACTTTAAGTGCCATTCCACTTGGTTTACTTTTAATTGGCACTGGTTACTTAGCCCAACAAAACCGGCTTTGGTTTATATTAAACGCCCTTATTATCTTCATTCGCTTTCTCACCGATGCCCTGGACGGAGAAGTTGGCCGACGAAGAAACACGGGGCTTGTCCGCTGGGGGTTCTATGTTGATCATTTCCTTGATTTCATTTTTGCCATTTGCATCCTATCTTCCTACATCCTTTTCTTACCTGAAAACAAACTAATTCTTCTCCTTATCTTAGGAACTATTGCCGCCCATTTCCTAAATGTAAGCCTTATTTGTATTGCCACTGGTGAATACAGAACTTCTGGAGAACTTAGGATTGGACCTACTGAAATCGTTCTCGCCGCCATTTTATTCAGTCTTTCTCTTGCATTTTTTCCACCCACTCTCTCTCGCCCTGCTCTCATAGCTTTCTGGTTTATTATTACCTTTGGACTAATCATTAAGTTCTACACTGTCCAAAAAACCCTCTGGAATCAAGAGATGAGTAAAAAAAGAAAGAAAAAATAACATGCCTCCCAAAATCAAGAAAAACAAGATTAAAAAACGTATCTACTATCTGTACGATCATCAGAACAAAACATATCAACGTGCTGCCTATACTAGAAATAAAAAGGTAGACAAACTAACCATCCACCCAAAAAAGATCACCCTAAAAGAAATTGAAAAGATTCTAAAAGTCTATCTTGACCCTAAAACCAATCTCCCTTCTTTTATAGACACCCCTCAAAAAAAACTTTTTTGGAATTATGCCAGTCACGAACTTAGATTGGCCCTTACTTTTTCTTACCATCAAAGAATAACTAAAAAATCAAAAAAGATACCTAATACTGAAATTGGAGATTGGCAAAAAACTCCCTTCTATAAAACCCACCACAAAAAACTAAAAACCCAAATCCGTTTAGGAAATATTGCCCGACCTCTACGCATTCTCCGCTCTTGGCTCAACCTAAGTGGTCGCCACCTTGTTACCTTAAGATTCGAAAATATTCATCTTGCCATTGACCTCGTTAACGATCAAATCATTCCCACCATCCACTATGATCGTCACCCTCCTTCTTGCTCCCCCTTTTCCGCCCTGAAACATCTTCTATTTGAAGATCAAAAGTCATAAGTGGTATAAATAACATATGAGCGACGAATCAAAAACTCCCCCGGGAATGTGGGACATCTTCAGGGCAGGAGGACAACCACCAGAGAAAAAAAATACTAGTTCACCAGAAGAACCAGTGGTGAAAACACCAGTACCAAAAATAAAAGCTGACCAAGACAGTTTGCCACCACAGGACCCGGCTACCACTCCAGCAATACACAGTGAAGACCCGAAACTAATCACTGCACAAAAAGAAGAAGCAAGAGAAAAAGAAAAAGCAACTGAAACCACCAAAGCAATGATTGGTCAAGGAGACAAACAAACCCCTGCAGAAAGAATAACTAAAAAAGGAATTGCCCAACATGCTTTAGGGCAAATGCTTGGTAAGTAAAACACCACTCTTCACCTGAAACCCAAAAAACTTGCCTTTTCAAACCTCCTCCCTTATAATTCACCCTGTAACCAAAGACAGCTGGTCTCCTACGGGACGAAGCCACCAGCCGAGGTGAAAAATCAATTTTGACTTTTTCATAGCCTCGGTCTCCGAGGTTTTTTTATTACAAAATATCAAAAAATAAATAACAATGGTTAAACAAAGTAAAGTCTACCAAGTCGAAGAGATTAAAACTCAGCTTCAAGGCAGTAAATCAGCTGCCCTAGTTGACTACCAAGGCCTAGACGCTGGACAAATCACCACCCTTCGAGAAGAAATCAAGGAAAACGGTGGAACCATGGAAGTCATTAAAAACACTCTTCTTCAAAGAGCTTTTGAAAAACTTGGAATCACTCTTCCTGAGAAACTAACTGGACCCACTGCCCTAGTTTGTTGTGAAGAGGATGAAATTTCTCCTCTAAAAAGCGTAGAAAAATCAAGAAAAGCTAACGAAAAGCCTGAATTCAAATACGGAGTCTATCAAAACAAACTCCTCTCCTTAGACAAATTAAAAACTCTTCTTACCCTTCCTTCAAAAGATCAACTTTATGCCAATTTCTTAGCTGGACTTCAAAATCCCCTTCAAAGACTTGTTCAATCTCTTAAATTCAATCAAACCAAGCTGGTCTTAACTTTAAAAGCTGCTTCTCAAAAAGCAAACTAATTTTGTATATAAATTAATAATTATTTAAATAAAAATGGCCGACGAAAAAAAAGTAAAAGAAAAAAAGGAAGTCAAAATTGACTCCAAACTTCAAAAAATAGTGGATGAAGTATCCACCTTATCAGTTATCGAGCTTTCCGAGCTAGTTAAAGCTTTGGAAGACAAACTTGGTGTTCAAGCTATCGCTGCCGCTCCTGTAGCTGCCGCTGGTGGAGCCGCTGCCGCAGATGCCCCTGCTGCTGAGGAAAAATCCGAGTTTAATGTCGTCTTAACCGACGCTGGATCCAACAAAATCGCCGTCATCAAGGCTGTTAGGGAAATCAAACCCGAACTTGGTCTAAAAGACGCCAAAGATCTTGTTGATGCTGCCCCCAAGGAAATCCTAGAGGGAGCTAAAAAAGATGTTGCCCAAGAAGCTAAAGAAAAAATCACCACTGCCGGTGGTCAAGTAGAGCTTAAATAAGTCCTTCTTTTTCTAAAAAAACAAAGCCCCCGAGCAATCGGGGGTTTTTCTTTACCTAAAGTAAAAAACTTATACTCCAAAGCCTTTTATTGATTCCACTGTCGTCTTTATTATTCTCTCTATCGCCTCTTTCGTATTAAAAGCATTATGGGGAGTGAAAATCACATTTTTTCTCTCTCTTAATAAATGATACGAAACAATCTCCTTAAGATCATCTTTTGTTGTTCCTTCTTTTGTTACCACTCCCACATCGTCCACTCGAGACTCCTCTTCTGTTACATCCAATCCTGCTCCAGCCAATATCCCCTCATCTAAAGCCCACAAAAGCGCTTCTACCTCCACCACTGGCCCCCTGGCTGTATTAATTAAATAACTCCCCTTCTTCATCTTTCCCATACTCTCTCTATTCAGCATATGAAAGGTCTCTGGTGTTGAAGGAACGTGTAAAGACAAGAAATCTGCTTTAGACAAACAATCCTCCAAACTAACACAACTGTATCCCCCCTTCTTTGCTTTTTCCTCATCTCTCTTTCTTCCCACTCCCAAAACATTCATTCCAAATGCCTTTCCTCTCTTAATCATTTCTTGTCCAATCTTTCCCACACCTATCACTCCCAAAGTTTTTCCATAAAGATCTACTCCAGTAAGTCCCTCTGGTGAAAACCTACCTTCCTTCACAGCTTTATCTGCCTCCGTTATTCTTCTTGAAAGGGCGATCATCAAAGCAAATGCATACTCTGCCACTGTCACTGATCCATATTCTGGTACATTTACCACTTTAATTCCTCTTTTCTCACATTCTTTCTTGTCTATATGATCAATCCCCGTTGACCTGGTTGCTATCAATTTAAGGTTTGGTAATTTATCCAAAACCTTTTTATCCAACTTTGAATAGATAAAAACTGACAAAACTTCAAACTCTACTGCTTTATCTACTGCATCCTGAACCTCTTGCTCAAAAAAGGAGACATCACCTAAAACTTTTGATTCTTTTTCAATTAATTCTTTTTCCCAGTTTTTTACTCCAAAAAATGCAATTTTCATTAAACTATTCTAATATAAGAACAGTGAAAAACCTAATAAAAAATAAAGTCTTTCAAGGCTCCTTTATCATCCTTCTTGGAACAACCCTGGCAAACGGTATCAACTATCTTTACCATCTTTTTACCGGTCGTCTCCTTGGTCCAGAAAACTACGGACTCCTTTCTGGCTTCATCGGTACCACCTATTTTCTTGGAGTTTTAACCTCTACTCTCTCCATTTCTATAATCAACCTTTTAGGATCAAAAAAAGAAAACGAAGTTGCTCCCCTAATTCGCCTTTTAGAGAAAAAAATTCTTTTCCTTTCCTTTCCTTTCTGGTTCTTTCTTCTTCTCCTTTTCCCTCTTTTTAAAAACACCCTTCATTTTGAAGGTTTTACTCTCTTCTTTGTCTACTCTCTCCAACTCTTCTTCATTTTCATCCCCACTATCTACTCTGCGACCCTTCAAGCTAGACTTAGATTCTTCCACTTTGCTCTCATCACTGTTGCCATCGCCCTCACTAAACTTCTCTCTGCTCTCTTTTTCATAAAACTAGGTGGTCAAGTCCTTGCTGCCCTATCCTCCTTACTTGTTGCTGGCCTTGTCTCACTGTTTCTAGGAAAAATACTTACTAAAAAATTCTGGCCACTCCCAGCTAAACAGCCAAAAAAGGTAAAACTAAACAAGGGTTTTTGGTCCTATTCTGTCCTCACTTTTGTTACCAACCTTTCTTTGGTCTCTCTTATTTCTACTGATATCATTCTCGCCCGCTTCCACTTTTCCTCCTTTGATTCAGGACTCTATTCTGCGGCCACAAACCTCGGAAAGATCATTTACTTCACTGCCTTTTCCGCTCTCACTGTCGCCTTCCCTCTATTCATAAAACACAAAAACAACCCCAAAAGATTAAAAACCATCTTCCATCTAAGTCTTTTGCTCATTACTTTCCTCTGTACCTTTGCCACCATTCTTTACAAAACCTTCCCCCAATTTATAACCAACCTCCTTTACGGAAAAGCTTTTGAACAAGCCAGCTCTCTAATGTTTTTAGTTGCCATCAACTTCTCCCTCTACACTCTCTTCCACCTTCTTATCCAAATCCTTCTGGCCAAAGGTAAAAAAGAAGCTGCCTTTATTACCACCCTCGCTGCTATTGCTCAGATAATCATCCTTACCTTAAATCATGCTTCTCCCACCATCTTTATTCAAAACAACATAGTTGTTCTCACCCTTATCTGCTTACTCACCTTCATTCCAGTTGCTAAAATAATCTATGTCCCCCAAAAAACCTAAACTTCTTTCTGTTATCATTCCCGCCTACCTTCAAGAAAAAACCATTCAAAAAGACCTTAAAAGAATCCAATCCACTCTAGATCAAATCCGTTACGACCATGAAATCATCTGCGTTGTTGATGGAAAAATCGATAAAACTTACCAAAATGCCAAAAAGGTATCTTCTCAAAAGCTAAAGGTCATCTCCTATAAAACCAACAAAGGTAAGGGGAATGCTGTTCGTTTTGGTATGGCACGGTCCAAAGGAAATTACATTGCCTTCATTGACTCTGGTATGGAAATTGATCCCAACGGAATCAGCATGATCCTTGAACACATGGAGTGGTATCAAGCTGATATTATTGTTGGATCCAAGCGTCACCCTGCCTCCCAAGTCATTTATCCTCTCAAAAGGAAAATTCTAAGCCGCATCTATCAAATCTTTGTTCGCCTTTTTACTGGCCTTAATGTCACCGACACTCAAGTTGGTTTAAAAATCTTTCGCCGTCCGGTTTTAGAAAAAGTACTCCCTCGGCTTGTCATAAAGGCCTACGCTTTTGATGTCGAACTTCTTTCAGTTGCCCACCGCCTTGGTTTCAAACGCATCTACGAGGCTCCAGTTAAGTTAGATTACGACTTTAGAGGGCCCATTCATGCTGACACCTTCACTGCCATGAAACAGGCCTTTATGGACACCTTAGCTGTCATCTACCGCCTAAGAATACTCAGATACTACGACAATAAGAATAAAAGAAAGTGGAAATTCGACCCCGATCTTAATTTTAGAGTCAACACTGGCCAATGAAACCAACTTTTTCTATCATTGTTCCTGTCAAAAGAATAAATTCCTATATCTTAAACGACATTATCCCCGCTTTATCTGCTCAAACCTACAAAAACTTTGAACTTATTATTGTTCCTCATCAAAAAAGAAAGACAAGGCTCCTTCCTGACTTTGTCAAAATCTACCCCTACTCCGAAAACAACCCCTCCCGAAAAAGAAATCATGGGGTTAAAAAAAGCAAAGGAAAAATCCTAGTTTTTTTAGATGATGATGCCTACCCAGGCAAATTCTGGTTAAAAAACGCCCTTTCTCTTTTAAAAGACCAAAAGCTTTCTGCTGTCTGTGGTCCCGGAGTCACTCCACCAGCCAATTCACTACTTCAAAAAGTCTCTGGCTATTTTTGGTCTTCTTTTTTAGGCTCAGGTGGTGCTGGAACTTATCGTTGCCTACCTCAAAAAAAACGCTTTGTTGACGACTATCCCTCTTTTAACCTCTTTGTAAAAAAAGATGACTTTCTACACATTGGTCCTTTTGATCCTCGTTTTTACCCAGGAGAAGATACCAAACTATGTCATGACCTGGTTTATAAACTCAAAAAAAAGATTCTTTATCACCCCCAGGTTTTAGTTTTTCATCATCGCCGAAATATCTTCCTCCCTCACCTTAAGCAGCTCTCTCGTTACGCTGTTCAACGAGCTCGGTTCACTTATCTTTTTCCCAAAACCAGTAAAAAACTAGGTTACTATCTTCCCGCTCTCTTCTTTCTTGGCCTAATCACTATCCCTCCTTTGATCATCTTCCTTGAGATTCTCTCTCTGTGTTTTATTTCCATTCCCTTATTTCTCATCTACCTCGCCATCATCTTTGTTTACATCATCCTTCTTTTATTAAACTCTCTCCACACCCTTTTTGTCTCCAAAAACCTTCTTATTTCTCTTCTTCTTATCCCCACCACCCTTATTTCTCATCTCACCTACGGCTTCCTTTTTTTAAAAACCCTAGTTAGAAGGAAGATCTAAAAGCATCCTTTTTACCTTCTCATCTGTCGGATTATACTGTAAAACCAACTCTAACTCTGTTCTCGCCTCCCCATATCTTCCTGCCTGAGCCAAAATCACCCCTTTATTAAAATGCAAAGTCAAGTTCTCAGGACTTATCTCTATTGCCCTATTAATCGTCCCCACCGACTGATCCCACTCTTCAAGTTCAAAATAAACTGCTGCTAACTTTTGATAACTTTGCCATAAATTTGGATTTATTTCTATTGCTTTATAGTATTCTTTGATTGCCTCATCCACCTCTCCCACTAAAACATAAATATTGGCTCTATTGTGAATTGCATCTCCATAATTCGGTTTTAACTCAATTGCCCAACTAAACTCCCGTATCGCGTTCTCATAATCTCCTGTCCTAGCATAATAATCCCCTAAATTATTATGGTTCTGATGTGACGATGGAGAAGTTCTAGCTGCCGATAACCACAAAGTATCCTGATTTTTCCAATCTCCATTTCTTACCACTGTCCTCACTGTCAACCCCAGCCCCAAAAGGACTAAAAAAACCACCGCCACACCATCCCACTTTTTACTTCTTAAAAACTTATCCAATCCTATTGCCACCAAAACCATCATCATCGTTGCTCCAAAGTAAACATACCTTTCCGCCACCAACCAACTCACTCCAAAAGGAGTCATTACTGGTAAAAGAGAAACAAAAAAAGCCATTGGCCAAAAACTCCATTCTCTTTTTTTGATCCACAAGTAAACCGTCCCTGAGAGAAAAATTAAAAACACTAAAATTAAACCAACAAACTTCACTGTTCCAAAAGTTAACTCTGAGTGATAAAGAGTTAACTTATCTGGCCAAACCATTAATCCCAAATACGAACTAACTGCCACTATTACCACCGCCAAAGGATTGGCCATCTCACCACTGTGATAATGCTCTGACCCCAACCAATTCAATCTATCTGAAAGCATTGATAAAAAAACCAACCCCATCACAATTGCAGGAATAAAAGCTATAAACAGTTTTTTAATCTCCTTTTTTCCCAATCCAAAACAGGCCACCAAAAGCAATAAAATCAAAGGATAGATAACTGCTTTTTCTGAAACACTAAAGGCTAAAAACATTGCCAAAAAAGACCAGTAGAAATACTTCATCTTTTCTGTACCCAAAACATACAAAAATAATGCTAATAATAAAAAGAATGTGTACATTACATGACCAACACCTGTAACCCAAGTCACCGACTCTGTCATCAAAGGATGTATTGCTACCAGGCTCGCTGCCAACACTGCCACCCTCTTTTCTACTAACAAGCAAACTAAAACAAAAAGCAAACTCACTACACCAAAGTGAAAAGAAACATTTACCAATCTAAAAGCCATGGCTGATTTGCCAAACAAATGATAAACCAAAAAGAAGACTAGTTGTTGAAAAGATCTAAAAGAAGAAAGTGGTGAAGAAAAAATCACTTTTAGATCACCAATGCCTTCATTTTGCACTATCGCTCCAATATCATCAGAAACAAATTCATTTGCCAAACCATTCATATAACAAACCCCCACCAATCCCAAAAACCACAAAAAAAACAACCAATTTTTTCTAAAAAAACTAACAAAAACAAACTTCTCTATTCGCCTTTTCAGGTTCAAATCCTTTTTCTCTCCCTCGCCTTTTTTCCTTCCTTTCTTTCCTAAATATTCTAGAATCAGATCCTCTTTAACTCCCAAGCTCTTTGCTATTTGTTTCTCTGATCTCTTCCCCTTCTTCTTGTCTATATAATTTCTTTGCTTTTCACTAAGTCTCATTCTCCTATTCTACGACATTTTAACTGTTATCATTCATAATAGAACCAAAGCCACATAGAAACTGTTTCTAATGCCAAAAATAAATAAAAAACTACGGCTTTCCCAAAAGCTAGCAAAAAAAATTGACGGTTTCCTTAGTCAAAATGAAGGAGAATTGCTTTTTAAGCTAGCAAAAAACTGTCCTCCAAAAACATCTATTGTCGAAATCGGATCTTGGAAAGGAAAATCAACTGTTTTTCTAGGCCTTGGTTCTCAATCAGGAAACAAAAACAAAGTATATGCTATTGATCCACACACTGGATCTCCAGAGCATAAAAAAAAACTTGGAGAATTTTCCACTTTAAAACAATTTAAAAAAAACATCAAACAGGCAAATCTCAAACAAATAGTTGTTCCCATAGTTAAAACATCTACTCAAGCCGCTCCCTCTTTCAACAAGAAAATTGGCCTTCTTTTTATAGACGGTGACCATTCTTATCAAATGGTTAAAAAAGACTTTCAACTGTGGTTTCCTAAAATAGTTAATGGTGGAATCATTGCCTTTCATGATTCAAACACTCACTTTGATGTCAAAAAGACTGTGAATCAATTTGTCTTTACGTCATCAAACATTCACCACCTTACTTTTAAAGAATCCATTCTTTATGGACAAAAGGCTAAAAAAATATCTCTTAAAGACAGATTTAAAAATATTTATCTTTTCCCTAACCATAGTTTATATTTCCTCATTAACCAGCTACCTTTCAGACCCCCTCCTTTTATAATAAAAATTGGAAAAAAAATTAGTCAACTTCTTCAGCTTTAAAATACGAAGTTTTAACAAAACCTTTTTCTTTCTTTCTATATAATTCATCTATGTCCATAAAAACTATTCTTCTAACTGGATCCACTGGCTTCATTGGTTCTCATCTTTTAAAAAAACTACTTGAAGAAAAATACAAAGTCATTATTCTCAAAAAATCTACCTCACCCCTCTGGCGTATCGAAAAACTACTCCCTAAAACCAAACACTACAACATCGATGAAACAGATCCAGAAACAATCTTTAAAAACAAAAAAATAGACTGCCTAATTCATCTGGCCACCAAATACATCAAAAAACATCAGACTAAAGAAGAGGTCCAAGAAATGATTGACATAAACATCAATCTCCCTTCTGTTCTCTCTCATCTTTGTATTCAGTACAAAGTCCCCTATTTTTTAAACACTGGCACCTTCTTCGAATATCAAATTCAGAAAAAACCTCTCACTGAAACTGATCCCCAAAAGCCATATAACTTCTACGCTGCCACCAAAACCGCTTTTGCAAAAATTCTAGAAGGCCAAACTCAAGAATCTAGCCTTAAAGCCACCACTCTCTATCTTTCTTCCACCTTCGGTCCCAAAGATAATCCTAAGCTATTCCCCTTCCTTATAAAATCTCTACTAAAAAACCAAGAGGTGCTTTTTTCAGGAGGAGAACAGACCTGGAACTTCACTTACGTAAAAGATATTGTTTCCGCTTATATAAAAGTCTTAAAAAACTTTCCCAAACTAAAAGATTACGAAACCTTCCTTATCGGCCAACCCCAACCCCATTCTATTAAGGAAATTGTCTCCACTCTTGAAAAAATCAGTAAAAAGAAACTAAATATCACCTGGGGATCCAAGCCCTACATTGAAAATGAAATCTTTTTTGCCTCCTGCAGCTCAAAAAAAGCTCAAGAGAAATTAAATTGGAAACCAAGCTATAATCTAAAAAGAGGTTTAAAAGAAACCTACAACTACTATTTAAAAAACCAAAACAGATTATGACCAAAATATTCGGAGTAAAAGGTAATCCCATTGAAGGTGTTATCGTAAAATCCTTAAACAGAATTCCTGACGAAAGAGGTTCTGTTATGCACATGTTAAAAACCACTGATCCAGAATTCAGTAAGTTTGGTGAAATCTATTTCTCTACTATCCACCCTGGGGCAATCAAGGGTTGGCACATCCACACCAAAATGGAACTAAACTACACCACTGTTACTGGAAACGTTAAGTTTGTCCTCTACGATGATCGTCCCAAATCAAAAACCAAAGGAAATCTTCTGGAAATCTTCATGGGTGAAAAAAACTACTGCCTGGTCAAAGTGCCTCCCAATGTCTGGAATGGATTTAAAGGTATTGGGTACAAAGAAGCCATTGTCGCCAATTGCGCCACTCTTCCTCACGATCCTAAAGAAATAAAAAGACTTGATCCTTTCTCAAAAAAAATTCCCTATAAGTGGGATCTAATCCACGGCTGATCCTTCTTCAATTTTCTCCATACTGACACCTGTGACATAATGGTTTTTCCAACCATTTCAAAACGTCCAAAAAACAAATCTCTAATCACTATTAAAAACAACATTAGATAAAGTGCTAATAATCTACAAAACAACTCCACTCCAAAAAAATTATTAATTACTGTCCAAACCATATTTTTTCGTACACAAAACCACAAACTTGTTGAATCAGCATACTTTTTTACCGTCAAACTCCCTTTGTGGTAAACCCTTGCTTTAAAGCAATACCAAGACTCTCCCCCCATCCTTTTTGCTTTTAAATTTAAGTCAACATCTTCATAATAATATCTAAACCACTCATCATACCCACCTAATTCCCAAAAAAAATCTCTATCCATCATAAAAACAGCGCTAGCCGCAAAATCAACCCGACTGTTTTGATCATATTGTCCCCTATCTCTCTTTCCACTACCTCGTCCACCACCCACACTAAGAAAGTATCTTCCACCCACATTATCTATCTTATTTTTTTCTCTATAAGAAAGAATTTTAGGCTGCACTAATATCTTTTTTTTATCACCTACAAACTTAACCATTTCTTTCAAAAAATCTTTCTCAACAACAATATCGTTACTCAAAAAAACAATCTTCTTCCCCTTAGCTTTTTTAACCCCAAAATTAAAACCTCCCGTAAAATATTTATTTTTTTCTAGTCTAAACAGCTTAACTTTCTTCTCTTTTTTGTATCTCTTCTTTAAAAAAGAATAACTATCATCAAACGACCCATTATCCACTACTACTATTTCAAAAAAAGAATAACTTGACTTCAATACTGAGTCAATACAGTCCCCCACAAACTCTTTTCCATTGTAATTTAGAATAACTACCGAAACCATTTTCTTTTTATACACTTTTGAACCAAGAAAAACCTTTAACTAAAAACGAACCCCAGGATAAATCACCAAACATAATTTTATTCACCTCAACACCTTTCTGATCTAAACTTTTCACCTTCTTCCTCTTCTTAATTGTTTTTTCTAAATTTTTTACATTCCACCACCATCCCTCAAGCACTCCCTTACTCATTTTTACTCTTCCTTCTATTAAAAACTTAATCATTAAAAACAACCACCCCAAACAGTTAAATGGTAACAAATACCACAAGACACTAATTGGACAATTTTTCAAAATATAATTCACATTGTTCTTCGACCCCTCATAAGCCACCCGTATTCCTCTTTTTTTCATACTACTCTTCCCAAAATGCCAAACCTTAAACTCAGGAGCATAAAACACCTGCTTTCCTGCCAACCAAATTCGCCAACACAGGTCTGTCTCTTCTCCGTAAATCATATAATCTTCATCAAACCCTCCCACTTGATCAAAAATATCTCTTCTCATCATCATACCCGCACTCCTGGCCCCAAAAATCATCCTTTCCTCATCGTGTTCCTTGGGATCCTCTCCTACTCCAATCTCATAAGGAAAACCCAAAATACTTAAAAAATGACCGGCCGCATCTATCTTTCCATCTTTTCTAAGCAATTTTGCTTGAATCACCCCCACTCCATTATGTTTTTCTAAAAAACCAACCCCTTTTTTCAAACTGTTTTTACCTATCTTGGTATCAATGTCCAAAAACAATATATACTTTCCTTTTGACACCAAAACCCCTGCATTTCTGGCTCTTGACGCTCCAAAATTTCCTCCCAAATCGACAACTTTCACTTTTCTTTTCTTTTCATAGCCCCACATGATTCTTTTGTCTTTTTCCTCCATCCCATCGTCTACTACAACCACTTCAAAGTCGGAAAAGTTACTTGCCAACAAAGATTCTAAACATCCTTCAATATAGCCACCACCTCTAAAAACCGGAATCACCACTGAAACCAAAACTTTACTTTTCATTAGTGTGGTTTTCCAGCAATATACGACAATGCTTTACGAAAATAATAAACCACTCCTTCTTTTGTACCCACCAAAGAAAAAAGTGCATCATCACTAATTTTTCTTTTTCTTTGAACCATTCTCCTCTTATTAATCACTGTTGGCCAATTCAATAAATTCCAAACAATCCCTCGCCATATTTCTATCGAACCTTTTTTCTCTCCTTTTAAGAACATAAAAAGGGCTAAAAACAACCATGATCCAATATTCAAAGGAGCTACCCACCACACCTTTTTATTTCCCAAGTTCTTCAATAAAGTTATTATTGTATTTCTACACCCAAAATAATAATTACGATAGAGTTGATTGTTTTTCTTATAATAAGTTCGTTTTTTGATCCCTTGGGCATGCCAAACTACTATTTCAGGAACAAATCTAACTTCGTATCCTGAAAGCCATGTTCTCCAAGCCAAGTCCGTATCTTCACAATAAAAAAAATAATCACTGTCAAATCCTCCTATATTTTCAAAAACACTCCTTCTCCACCATGCTCCAGCGGTTTTTAAACCAAAAATATAATCATATTTATCAAACTGTCCTTTATCCTTATCTCCCCGCGCTCTTTCTACTAAAAAACCAAAACCAGAAAACAAATCTCCTGCAGAGTCAAACAAATCAGTCCCCATTTTCAAAAGTTTTACCTGAAATGCTCCTGTTTTCTCATGTTTTTCAAAAAAATCCACTCCTTTTTGATACCACCCTTTAGCTAGCTTGGTGTCATTATCTACAAAGAACAAGTACTTACCTAAACTATTCTTCACTCCAATATTCCTTGCCTTAGCTCCTCCTAAATTGTTATCTAAAGTTATTATCTTTAATCTTTTTTCTCCTCCAAAGTTTTTATTCACTATTTCCATACTTTTGTCTTTAGATCCATTGTCCACTATCACTACTTCATATTTTCCATTTTTCTCTAAAAAAATAGATCTTAAACTTTTCTCTATAAACTCCTCCCCATTAAAACTACTAATCACTATCGAAACCAACATTTTATTTTTCATTAAAATGGCCTTCTTAACACATAACTTACCCCTTTACCTAAATACCACAAAAAACCTTTAGCACTTCCCACAACAGAAAAAATCTCTTTATCACTCACCACCCTCTCTTTTTGTATTTTTTTCCTTTTTCTTAAAGTCTTTTTTAAATTAACGATATTCCACCAAATAGCTTTTGGTATCGCTCCTGCTCTTTTAAACTCAAACTTCAAAAAAAACATCAGTCCCAACATCAACCAACAAGAAACATTAACTGGAAGCACTAAAAACAAACTATGAGTCTCAAAATTCTTAATTAAAGTCATAATCATGTTCCTACATCCCAAATAAGTGGCTTGATACAACCTGTTTCTTCTCTTATAATAGTCTGTATCTTTCTCCTTTGTCCCAAAAGCATGGTAAACAACTATTTCTGGCGCAAACAAAACCTTATAACCCGCCAGCCAATATCTCCAACATAAATCCGGTTCTTCCCAATAAAAAAAATAATCTTCATCAAACCCTCCCAATCTCAAAAAGGCCTCTCTTTTAAACAAGGCCGAAGCAATATTTAAAGAAAATATCTTATCCACCTTATCAAACTGACCTTTGTCTTCAGCTGACCTCGACCTCTCCATAAGAAACCCAAATCTACTAATATAATCCCCTGCATAGTTAAATTTATTTGTTCCCATTATTAAAAGTTTTGGTTGAGCTATTCCAAACTCCTTGTTTTCTTTTATAAATTTCAATGCTTTTTTGTACCACCCTTTCTCTATCTTTGTGTCATTATCCAATATCAAAATATATTCCCCCTCACTCTTTAATACTCCCCAATTTCTGGCCTCAACTGGACCCACATTCTTTTCAAATCTTTTTACCTTCAGTCTTTTATCTTTCCCAAACTCTTTCCTTACCAGATCCAAACTTCCATCACTTGATCCATTATCAATAAACACCACCTCAAATCTACCCTTTTCAGAAAAAACAGATCCCAAACACCTCTTCAAAAACTTCTTCCCATTATAACTAATCGTTACCACTGATAGTTTAAGCTTATTTTTCTTTCTGACCATGCTTTAAAAAACCACTAACTGTTCCCCAATATCCTCCCAACCAGTCCATATTCCTCGTCTCAATCGCTTTGTAAGTCCAATACCCGTTCAAAAACAGTAAATAAGTCAAAAACTTCACCACATAATCTACTCTGGGCTTGTAAACATGCCTAAAATAGAACTTAAAGAAGTTTTCCATTCTTTCTTTTGCTCTAGTTCTTCTTGGATATACTCCACCTCTTGATATATTATGATTCACTTTCACCTTTGAGCTAAATACCAACCTCTTCCCTTCCTCTGCTACCCTCTTTGCTAAATCCAATTCACACCACTCCGCCACCTTTGTATAACCATAATCAAACCCTCCCACCTTCTTAACCAAATCCCTTCTCAATGTCATATTACATGCCTCTAAATAATCCACGTCTTGTAGTCCTTTTATCCTTAAAGATTCAGGAAAGTTGGACCCTGGACTCCAAGCTCCACTCTTAAAAATTCTTCCCACCTGGTACCTATTTCCTTCAAGAAACCACTCCTCCCAAATTTCACCCAAAGTCTTCCAAATCCCCCCTTTTCTGTAAAAAGAAAAGACATCTCTTTCGGACAATCGCTCTTTTTTAACCAAGGTTGGACCTGACACTCCTCCTACATCTTTGTTTTTATCCATTATCTCTACTATTGATTTAGCCCAATCGGGGGAAACCACCACATCATCATCTATCCAGCTTACTAGTTCTCCTTTTGCCTTTCTCCAACCTTGGTCTCGTACTCGAGACAATTCTTTTCCTTTATAAACCACCTTCTTAATTTTCAGTTTCTTGCTGTACTCTTCAATCACCTCATTTGTCACATCTTTCGACCCACCGTCAATAATCACTACCTCAAAATTCTTGTAACTCTGGCCCACCAAACTCTCCAAACACTCCCTTAAACTTTCTCCCCTCTCATAGGTACAAACTGCTACTGAAAGTTTTAATCTAGCCATTACCTAGTATACTAATTAAATGCCAGATAAACTCATCAAATATCTAAAATCACTCTATTCCTCTACCTCCATTCAAAAAACCCTAAAAACTCTCTCTTCCTCCTACCTCTATTTTCTAACCCTCCAAAAAATAATCCAAATGCAAGAAAAAAAAGATCAATCCGGTCCCTACAACCTTCTTATTGAAACCTCTTCCTCCTGTAACGCCCGCTGCCTCATGTGTCCCCATTCTAAAATGACCAGAAAAAAACAAATTATGGATAAACTCACTTTCCAAAAAATCATTACTCGTCTGAAATCTGAAAACCCACCCATCAACAAAGTCATCCTCTCTGGCTTTGGAGAACCCTTTCTTGATCCTAACTTTCTTGACCGTTTAGAAAGGATAAAATCCCTAGGATATCCTGTCCGCTTCTATACCAACGCTTCCCTCCTAACCAAAAAGAATGCCCAAAAACTAATTGATCTTCGGTTAGATGAATTAAACATTAGTTTCAATGGCACCAACCCCGTTCAGTACAAGAAAATCATGGGCTTAAACTATGCCCAAACTGTCAAAAACATAAACCAGCTTTTAAAACTAAAAAAGGAGGCAAACTCTATTCTCCCCAAAGTCCAAATCAGCTCCATCATCATTAAAGAAAATGAAAAATCCATCCAAAAGCATCTAAAAACCTGGCAACAAAAAGCCGACTCAGCCACTGTTTCTTTAGCTCACGAATGGGGAGGAATAATCAAGTCAAATTCAAAAAAGAAATTTGAAAAAGCAAAAAGAACTTACCCTTGCCGTTCTCTTTGGCACACCTTGGTTATCGACTCTCAAGGCAGCTTTGTTATCTGCTGCCGAGACTATGAATCTAAGTTTAAATTAGCAAATATAAAAACCCATTCTTTCAAAAAAGCAGCTAATCATCCCACCCGTCTTACCTGGCAAAAACTCCATCTAAAGTATCAAAAACAATCCCTCCCTCTAATCTGCCAAAACTGCAATTTCCCTTACCAAGACGGTATTGAATGGCTACTACCCAGATCTATTGATTAAACCTTCCACAAAACATTATCTAGAAAGCCCTCTGGGTCTAGTCTCTTTTTCCACTCTTTCTGCTAAAAATATTTTCATCAGTGACTGGTAAGGAACATCTTTCGCATTCGCAAGCTCTCTTATTCTGCTCAGTAAATACTTAGGAAGTCTTAATGAAATTGACTTAGTGCTTGGTTTCAAATTAGGAAAACTAGCCGCCTCTGCCTTATTCCAGTCAACATATTCAGTAGAGTCATTCTTTGACCAAAAATTACGCTCTTCGCTCTCATTTTTGAACTTTGGTATTACTTTAAGCTTTCTTTTCAACATATATTTTCCTTTCTTTTTTATTTGCTAATCTTGATGAAATAATTCTTATTCTATTTTTCCTAACTGTAAAAGATAAAAATAAAATTTTGTTTTCATTCGTTTTCCCTAAAGCATAATATCTAATTTCTCTTCTTGTCGAATGTCTAACATCGAGCAAAAGAAATACTGGTTTATTATAAAAAACTTCTTCTGACTCTTTGTCACAGACTCCGTGTTTTTTAAGGTTTTTGTCAATATTGCCTTTGTCCCACTCAAACTCTATAGAATCAGGCAATATCTTCATTTAGAAAAGTATATCTTAAAAATATACATTTTGTCAACCCTTCACTCCCAACACAAACCTAAATACCCCCCTCACTCCCTTTTTCATCACAGCAAAAAAATAAATCCAAAACATAAAGAAACTTACCACTGGATGCCAAAACCAAGCCAAGTCTGGAATCCTCCAAAAACCCCACAAGGCTTCCATAATTGGCCACACTAAAGTTAAAGACGAAAGTGAATACAAAATTATCCTCACTTTATCTCTCTTAGGATCATATAAAAAATACCTTCTATTCTCATACTCATCCATATAAAGCTCTCTCATATACCTGCTTCTTTTCTTAAAAAACTTCAAAATACTTTCTCCACTAATATGCACCACACTATTTTTAACCACCACATACTTACCTTTTCCCCTTCTTTTCCTCAAAATATCTACATTCACATCTATATGGCCAAAGTGTTTTTCATCCACTTTTGCTGTCAAAAGATCTTTCCTTCTTATTAAAAACCCATTCGCTCCCACTGTCGGCAATTCCTCTACTCTGTATTCCACCAGAAAATAATCTCCTTTGTCCTCTACTTTTCCTCCCAATCTCCACTGATCCGATAGATAATCTTGTCTATCTGCTTTTTTCAAAAATCTAGCCACCGGATCATTTATTCCCATCAGTGAAAAGTACCTGTTTAAAGACTTTGCTCCCTCCTGATACTCATATCTCCATGTATAAACTCCCACTGCGTCTTTCTCCTTCAAAAAACAATCAACCATTTTAGACAACCATTTCTTATCAACCAAAACATTATCCTCATCCACCCCCAAAATAAGTTCATTCTTTGCTTTCTTTAAAGCCACTGCTTTGGCTGCTTCTGGACTTCCTGTGTTCTCGAACACCACTTTTCCTCCATATTTTTTCACCAACTCCACTGTCCCATCTGTTGAGCCTCCATCCGCTACGACAATCTCAATCTTCTTTTGGTCATAATTCTGACCTCGAATTGACCTCAAACATCCCTCCAGAACCCTTCCACTATTTAAAGTGGCCATTATCACTGAAATACTTTTCATCCCTTATTCTAAACCACTAACCATTTTTTCTAACCCTTCCCGAACCATTTCTGTCGTACTCATACCCAAATCCTTCCTATTTCTTGTCCCGGCCACCCCTCCGACTGCCCTTGATATAACTGTCGCACTAACCCCAAGACTTTCTGCCACCTCTCTTTGTGTGAGTCCCCTCCCGAACAACTTAGTCATCATTTCTCGAATTTTTGGTGCACTGTTTAAACTTTGATACCTTGGATCCCACCACCTCCTACCCTCCTACCCATACCTCGCATTTTTTGCTCATATTCTTCTACCTCCATTTCATCTCTATTTTACCAATCTTGTCATCTGCTATACTCTGCCACATGACTAAACCTACCCATTTTAAAACCTTAACTGGTAAAAAAATCCCTCTTCCTGTCTTTTTTCCCGATGCTACCCGCGCTGTTTTAAAAACTCTTGACTCAAAAGACATTAAAGATACTAAAACTCCAGGAATTCTAGTCAACACCTACCACCTTTTTCAAACACCAGGCCTTCAAACTATAAAAAATCACCAAGGAGCAAGAAAATTCATGAATTGGGACCAAGGAGTCATCTCTGACTCTGGAGGATTTCAGGTTATGTCTATCGCAAAAAAAGATCTTAGTAGAAATTCTGTCTCTGATAAGGGAGTTACTTTTCATCCTCCCGGATCAAAAAAGGTCCTCCTCACTCCCGAATTATCTATTCGCATCCAACTTGCCTTAAAAACTGATCTGGTTGTCCTCTTGGATGATTTCACTACTCCCACTGCCACCAAAAAAGAAGCCCAAATTTCGGTTAAAAGGACTCTTCTTTGGGCACATCGTTCTAAAATCGCCTTTAAAAAACTAACCAAAGATCTAAAACCAAAAGACAAACCTTATCTTCTTGCTGTTGTTCAAGGAGGAGACTATCTTGACCTACGAAAGCACTGCACAAAAGAGTTGGTCAAAATTGGATTTGATGGCTTGGGTTACGGGGGTTGGCCTATTAAAAAAGATGGCTCCTTCAATTACGCCGTTGCCAATGTTATAAAAAAGCACACTCCAAAAGATTACCTTCTTTATGGATTAGGAATCGGCAAACCTGAAGAAATAACCAATCTTGTTGAAAGCGGCTGGCATATCTTTGACTGTGTCCTTCCTACTCGCGATGCTCGCCATTCTCGTCTTTACGTCTACAACGCCAAATCAATAAAAGATATTGACCCCACCAAAAAAGATTTTTACTCTTTTCTAAACCCTAAAAAACAGGAATTTAAAAACTCAAAAAACCCTGTTTCCACTGCTTGTGATTGTCTACTTTGCAAAAACTATTCTCTCTCTTACCTCCACCACCTCTTCAAAATTAAAGATTCCACTGCTAAGCGCCTTGCCACTATTCACAACCTCAGATTCTATTCTCTCTTGATGGAAAGTCTCAGAAACATCAACCATTCCTAACAACGCTACATTCGCATTCGAAAGGTATCACCCTCTGATTCAATCTTCTAGCCTCAATCTCACCCCAAATTATACCAACACCCATCTTTTCTTTACAAGATAACACAAATATGTTACATTTTTATAACATGATTACAACAAAAAACACCAAAACCATCTCTGATATGAGACTCAATGCCCCACAACTCCTCAATCAGGCTGCAAAATCCCAAGAAGCTCTTTACATTTTCTACAAATCTAAACCCAAAGCAGTCCTTTTAAGTCTTTCAAAATACCAATATCTACTGAGTATTTTTGAAGATTATCTTGACTCTCAAGAAGCCAAAGAATTTGAAAAGAAAAACAAAAAAAAGATTAACTGGCTCTCCGAAAAAGAACTTCTATCTTAAAACATGGCTTATCTTTTTGCTCTCAAATTTCACTCCTCCACAAAAAAACAACTTAAGAAAATCCCCTCTCAAGACCAGAAAAAAATTCTTTTCGCACTCCAAAAACTAAAACAATACCCCTTTACACCCAATCTCAACATAAAAAAACTGTCGGGAACCAAAAACTTCTACCGTCTTCACACTGGATCCCTAAGAATAATATTTGAACCAAAACACAAAGAAAAAATCATCTACATCTGGAAACTCGGCTACCGACAAAACATTTACCAATAAGGCATTTCTACCCTTATTGCTAGTCTATAATAACCCATGCGCATTATTATTGCTTTCCCACCTCTTTCTTCTCAAAAAGGAATTCCTCTTCTTGCCCAAAACCGCCAATTCCAATGGGCCAAAACTCCCTGGACCGCCTATCCCATGGTCCCCGCTTCTGCCGCCACTCTTTTGGACAAATCTGATCATCAAGTTCTTTGGGCCGACGGTATCACCAAAGGCCAAACTTACTCTACCTGGGAAAAAGAAGTCATTAAATTCAAACCAGACCTGATTTTCATTGAATCCAAAACCCCTGTCATCAAAACTCACTGGAAAATTATAAATTCTTTAAAAAAGAAACTTAAAAAAACTATCTTTGTTCTCGCTGGAGATCATCTTACTGCTCTTCCTAAAGAATCTTTCTTGCACTCAAAGGTTGACTACGTTTTAACTGGCGGAGACTATGATTTTCTGCTCCTTAGCCTGGTCAACCATCTTTCTAAAAGAGAGAAGCTCTCTCCTGGCATTTACTATCGTGCCAAATCTCAAATCCGAAGCACTGGTCCCTCAAAATTAAACCACTCCCTAGAAGACCTTCCTCTAATTGATCGTGACCTAACTCAATACAAGCTCTATGCTTACAAAAACTCAAACTATGCCTACACTCCTGGTACATACACCATGTTTGCCCGTGATTGCTGGTGGGGGCGTTGCACCTTTTGTTCTTGGACTACTCTTTATCCAGGAAAACATTACCGCCAGATCAGCCCCCAAAAAGCCTTAAAGGAAGTTGGTCAATTAATTGAAAAATACTCTATTAAAGAAATCATGGATGACTCTGGAACTCTACCTGTTGGCTCCTGGCTTCAGACCTTTTGTAAAGGAATGATCAAGTCTGGATTAAACAAAAAGATAAAAATAAGTTGTAATATGCGCTTTAACTCTGGTCTTTCTCAAAAAGACTTTTCCCTTATGAAAAAAGCAGGTTTCAGACTCCTTCTTTTTGGTCTTGAATCCTCCAATCAAAAAACCCTGGATCGATTAAATAAAAATCTAAAAGTAACTCAAATTATCCCCGCCCTTAAAAAAGCAAAAAAGGCTGGTCTTAGGCCCCACATTACTGTCATGGTTGGCTACCCTTGGGAAACCAAAGATGATATCAGAAACACTCTCTCTTTTGCCAAAAAAATCTTTAAAGATGGACTTGCTGATTCTCTCCAGGCCACTATCATTACTCCTTACCCCGGAACCCCCCTCTTTAAAGAAGCCCAAAAAGAAAACTGGTTAAAAACCACAAATTGGGATGACTACGATATGAAACAACCTGTCCTAAAAACCTCTCTCTCTGATAACCAACTCCAGTCCTTAACCCGATCTCTCTACTCTTCCTTCTTCACTCCCCAGTTTCTCATAAAAAAAACCAGGGAGGCTTTATCTGATCCAAAAGTATTTAAATACTACATCCGCCTTGCTCTTAAGTTCCCTTCAAAACTTCTTGATTTTAAATCTTAAGATAAAGAAAGGAAATAAACTCCTACCACACAAAGTACCGCTGCTATCATCTTCTTTAATAGTCCGTCTCTTTCCTTTAGAAACACCACTCCTGCCCAAACTGTCAAAAGAACTGAAAGACCTCTTACTGAAGCTACTTTTGAAATTTCTCCCCAGTAAAGACTTTGTATCGAAAAGAAAGAGTAAAGTCCAATCAATAGTCCCGCTACCACCAAACCCCATTTTTGTAACTTAATTTCTTTTTTAATCCTGGAAAGTCGATTAGGTATAAAAAGAAGCATCCATCCTAAACTTAAAAACAAAACCAAAAAATAATACTTAACTGTTGGAACCAAATTATTAACCATGTACTTATCTAAAATACTCCCCGACGTATAAATAAAATTAGCCACCAAAACCAACCATGCCCCTTTTGGTAGAACAAACTTCCTCTTTTTTAAGATTACTAATAACAAACCCGAAACTATCAAACCTATTCCCAAAACCTTAAAAATGGTCACTCTTTCCCCTAAAACCAAAACCCCCAAAAGAAGTGCCCAAAAAGAGTTTGTTCTAGAAAACACAGATATTACTGAGGCCTCTATTAGCTTTCTTGCCCTTGTAAACATCAAAGCTGTCACTGCAAAAACAAGAGAGCTTACTAAAACCAAACCCCATCCTCTTGGTCCTAAAGCTATTTTTTCCTTTTCTCCAAAAGAAAGAATTCCTAAAAGAACTGTTGAAAAAACATTCAACCAAAAGGCAAAAGCCAAAGAATCTCCTTTATTTTTTAAAAGCTTTCTTGTCAATAAAGAGTAACTCGACATGCAGAAAGCTGACAATAAAGAAAAAATTAACCACATGTCCTCATCATATCAAATTGCTGTTTTTCTCCTTTAAATCCCTATCTTCCATAAAAATTCCTAATTTATCCCATTGACACAGTTTTATCTAATGTGTTTTACTGTTATTAACATATTACCTATTTGATACCTTAAATAATGCCTACTGCAAAAAACAAAAAAAAGCTATCTATCGAAAACCTCCCCGATCTATTAACTGTTGGTGAAGTCGCCGAACTTTTAAGAGTTTCCAAACTTACCGTTAAACGCTGGGGTAAAAGAGGAAAGCTTCCCGCTATCCGTATTAATGCCAGAGGTGACCGACGCTACCGAAAAGAAGCTGTTCTTTGGCTCCTAGGAATCCAGCAAGATAAGGCCTAGCGATAAATATCACGTCTATGACCGACTCGGATTACAAACACCGTCTTATCATTGTCATGGATATCGTAAAGAATCCTGTAATCACCTACTCTAACCCTACACTGAGCAATCTTTGAACCAACTAATGACTTGAACTGCTGTGGATAACGATTTAAAGAAAGTTTTTGTATTGCTCTCAAAACCCTTTCTCTGACTTTAACATCAAGTTTTTTTATGTCTTTCTCCGCCTTACTACTTAAAAAAATCTTATACTTCATTTACTCCAAATCTTTTAGAAAATCACCAAGCTCTCTAGCCTCCCCCGACTTGTATTCCTCTCTTGCTCTCAAAACCTCTTTCTGTAAAGATGGTGAGTTTAACTCCAAAAGAATATCTTCAATCTGCTGATAGTCAGAAAAAGGAATGGTTACAAAAACTGGCTCATTACGCCTGGTAACTAAATAATGACCACCAATTTCTCTTATCTTATTAGTGATGCTTGGTAAATTAGCTTGAAACTTTTTTACTCCTAATACACCCTGAATCATACTTTAAGGTACCTTAAAGTACGTACCTTGTCAACACTTCCTTTATAAACTCAAATGTTTCTTCCCTTTTCTTGTAAGTACTCTTCCCCTGCCCGTCCTCTTAACAAACCCGATCTGTAATAGATAAGGTTCGTAAACATCTTCTATTGTTCCCACATCTTCCTGTAAGGCTGCTGCCAAAGTTTCTTTTCCTACCGGTCCTCCATCATACTTCTCTCCAATCACCCTCAAATATTTTCTATCTGCTTTCGAAAGTCCTTCTTTGTCTATTCCTAGTAGATCCAATGCTTCCTGAGCCACCTTCTTGTTCATCTTTCCATCACTCTTTATTTCTACATAGTCCCTAACCCTCTTCAAAAGCCTATTTGCCACCCTTGGCGTTCCCCTTGTTCTTGAAGAAATAAGTTCAATTCCTTCTTTGTCTAGTTCCATTCCCAAAACACCAGACGATCTTTTAAGAATTTCTAAAATGTCTTCATCCTCATAAAAATCCAACTGATGCACAAAACCAAACCTATCTCTCATTGGAGAACTAATCAGTCCAATTCTTGTTGTTGCCCCTACTATAGTAAAAGGGGCTAACTTTAACCTTAAAGTCTTTGCTGACGGTCCCTTACCAAGCACTATATCCAACGCATAATCCTCCATCGCCGAATACAAAGTCTCCTCTACTGCCTTGTTTAACCTGTGAATTTCATCGATAAATAAAATATCCCCTTTTTTAAGTCCTGTTAAAATCGAAGCCAAATCTCCCACCCTTCCCAACACTGGTCCTGAAGTTATCTTGATTTTCCCTCTCATTTCTTGAGCCAACAAAAACGCTAAAGTTGTTTTTCCTAGTCCTGGTGGTCCATAAAACAAAACATGCTCCAAAGCCTCATCTCTTTTTTTTGCTGCTTTAATAAAAATTTCCAGTTGTTCTTTTAAGTCTTTTTGCCCAATAAAGTCTAAAAGTTTTTCTGGTCTTAATACATTCCTCTGTACTTTCTTTTTTGTCATCTTCATTCTCTACCTCCCAACTCTCCCAAACACCAACCAACTTTTTCTTCTATCTCTTTCATTTCTTCAGGCATTCTTTTCATTACTGCCTCTATCTCTGCTTTTACAAACCCCAAACTCTTCAATCCCTGATAAACCTCATCTTCTTCTATCTCATTTTCAAAAAAGTCTAATTCTCCTAATCCTCCCACCTTGGATTTTAAATCCACTATTATTCTCTGGGCCCCTTTCTTTCCAATTCCTTTCACTTTCTCAAAAAAAGACACATCTGCTTTTGAGATTGCCCCCAATATCTCCTCTGAATGATAATCCGAAAATATGCCAATTGCCGTCTTTGGTCCAACCCCCGAAACTCCTATTAAAAGTTTAAAAACCTCCACCTCTTCTCTCTCCAGAAAACCATAAAGATCCATTACTCCTTCTGCAACATGCATGTGCGTATATAAAAGAACTTCTCCTTCTGCTTCCTCTATCACCCTCTTGTGTGTCAAAACTAAATAACCCACTCCTCGTACCATCACTTCCACTGACCCCTTTCCTTTCCTTAAACAAATCCCATTTAAACAAGAAATCATAAGTTCATTCTACACTCTCTTCCCGAAAGAAACACGAAGTCAAAAACTTTTACTCATCAAGTGAGTCAGGGCCACTGCCACCGCATCTGCCGCATGATCTGGCTCAATTACTTCTTCTATGTCCAATATCTGCTGAACCATAGAAAGCACCTGGTCTTTATCTGCTCTCCCATATCCCACCACCGCCATCTTTACCTGCAAGGGTGTATATTCTTTCACTTTCACTCCATTATTAACCCCTGCTACTTTTATTACCCCCATCGCCTCTGCTACTTTCAATGCCGATCTCTTGTTCTTTGCAAAAAACAAATCCTCTATTGCCATTACTTTCACTTTGTACTTTTTAACCAACTTCTCAATTTCCTTGTAAATCACTCCCAACTTTTCTGACACCTCCCCTTTCTTGTTCTCAATGCACCCATAATCCACCAAAGTTTCTTCATCCTTTAAAATCGCCCACCCCACATTATTAAGTCCTGGATCTATCCCCATTATCATACTCAATTTTACCCTAATTTTTTATGGACTCCCAAAAACCAAACACAATAAAGTCAATGCCGAGAAAGACAAGAAGGAATCCTGGGTTTTGGAGGATAATTAAAAAAAATCCTAAATTTAACAGAAAGGGTAGAAAGACTGATCCTCTTTTCCCTCAACAGGTATCTTCTGTCGGTTTGACCAACAACCAATTAATAGAAAACAACAAAATCAAAAAAAGACTTTTTGGGGAGATTTTGAGACTAGAGTTTTTTTAAACATGTTATTATTATAAAAATAATCGCAGTGGTTAAAAGCTATAGACATATATGTCAAGATTGAGAAAACTATATTGGTCAGTAACCAATAGTTGTAATTTGGGTTGCAGGTACTGTTACTATAATTCTGGTTTGGAGTCTAGGGTTGGTGGGAATAAAAATCCGCTTGATTATCCTAACATTTTGGATGATATGGCCAAAACTTTTGGTGAAATAGTTTTTACTGGTGGTGAGCCATTACTGTTTAATGGTCTGTTTGATTTAATTTCTTTTTTTAAATCGAAGAATAGACGGGTTGGTGTTTTGACCAACGCCACCCTGTTAACTAAAGCAGTTGCCAAAAGAATGGTGGCTATGCAAGTGGACAGTGTGTCTGTTTCGTTGGATTCGCTTGATAGGAAAGAGAATGATTATCTGAGAGGTAAAACCAAGCATGTTATGGCGGGTTTGAAAAATATTTTGTCGGTTAAAAACAGTGGTATGAAGATTGAGATAATGCAGACGATTAGTAAAGTTAATTACGGTTCAATTCCGGAATTGGTTTCCTTTTGTAAGAAAAAAAACATTACACTTTGGCTTGATCCGGTTGAGGTCAACAAGAAGCTTTGTCATTTACGTAGTTTAGATTTGAAAGAAATGTCTACCAAACAATTAATGGAGTTAGAAAAGCAGATGTTAATGTGGGCGCAAGGTAATCCTGTGTTGGAGATTTATGTCAAGAATTGTTTACTGTTAATCAAGGGAAGAAAGTCGGGTGAGTTGTTTTGTCCTATGGGAACCAGTAGTTTCATTCTTGATCCTGATGGAAATGTATATCCGTGTTTTTTAAGAAAAGATATTTTGTTGGGTAATATTTACAAAATGTCGTTTGAACAAATTTTGGGTAGTAAATTGTTGGAAAAAAAGCGAAAGGAACTACAAAGTGGACAATGTGTGAAACTGGGCTGTGTTTGTATGACTATATCTGATAATTATCGGTAATTGGCTTATTTAGGCTAGTAGGGATTGGTGAGTTTTGGTGAGATAGGTTGTGGAGGGTAAGTGTGCCAGAGCTGGAAGGGTATTTATTGAATAGCGGTACTGTTTAAGAAACGGGCGTTTTTTTTAGAACCCAAATTTTTGCTTTAGAGTCTTGAATTTTGTCTGGTTACCAATAGCTACTTGAAGTGAACATTTACCATTGAGTTTCCTGAATTTACCTTGACAGTCGGTAAAGGGTTTTAGTCGTCTTTGGATAAAGTAAGTGTTAAACCATAGTCGGACACCTCCGCTTTCTTGTTCTCAATGCACCCATAATCCACCAAAGTTTCTTCATCCTTTAAAATCGCCCACCCCACATTATTAAGTCCTGGATCTATCCCCATTATCATACTCAATCTTACCCCAACTGCTATACTATTCCCACATGGACAGTAAGAAAGTGGCCCAAACAATTCAAGACAAGTTTCCCGATCTAACCGTAAAAACTAACTGGTCTCTCGCTCCCCTATCCACCTTTAAAATCGGTGGACCCGCCCAAATCTTCACCATCACCAAGTCATCCAATCAACTAAAAGAACTCCTGGTCTTTGTCAAAAAAGACCATCCCCAACTTCCTCTTACCATCTTAGGAAATGCCAGTAACACTCTCATCTCCGACTCTGGAATAGAAGGTCTCGTCATTAAAAACACCTCCCAAAACATTCATATTCTTAAAAAAAAACCACCAGAAAGTAAAAAACAACTTATTCCTGTTTTAAGGCAAGAAAAAGACTCTAAAAAATATCTTGATTTTAATTCTTTAAACTACGACGAGTCAGACAAAGAGAAAGTTTTTGTTGAAATTGAATCCGGAGTCCCCTTCCCCTATGCCATTTCCCACCTTCTTCAAAAAGGCGTTACTGGACTTCAATGGTTTGCTGGTATCCCTGGTACTGTTGGTGGAGCAACTTGGTACAATCTCCACGGTGGATCCTATCATCTTTCTGATTTTATCCACTCTGTTGAGGTCTTGGACCTTAAAAACTCCACTGTTAAAAAAATGTCTCCAAAAGACTTAAACTTCGCCTATGACTACTCTCTACTTCAAAAGAAGCCTAATCTAATTATCCTCTCCACCACTCTCTCTCTTTATAAAGGAAATATAGAAAAAGCCCAATCCACAGCCCAAAAATGGATCGAACAGAAGAAAAAAGTTCAACCTATCCCCTCTGCTGGATCTGTCTTTAAAAATCTCTCTCCTGACCTTGCTCAAAAACATGGCTTTGAGTCCTCTTCTGTCGGTTGGATTATTGACCAAAAACTAAAATTAAAGGGAAAAACCATTGGTAGTGCCCAAATTAGCCCTCTTCATGCCAATTTCATAGTCAATACAGGCAGCGCTAAAGCTAAAGATGTCCTTTCTTTGATAAAACTTGTCCAAAAAGAATTCAAAAACCGCTGGAATATAAAACTTGAACCCGAAATCAAGATTTTAGACAATGTCTAAATTCAAAACTTCACCAGACCCCCTCTCCTCAACATTCTCTTTTCTCCAAAGCCTTAGCTCCTTTTGAAATCTCCATTTTTCCAAAGCTTCCTGTTTTCTAAAATTAACCAACAAAAGGGTCTTGAGTATATCAATCTATAAACTTGTACTAAACGCTAACCAAATTTAATTAACCAACAAACTATGTGAAACATTAACTTTCTATATAAAGTATCCCCTTCAAAAATCACTTAATTCCTATAGTATTTTAAGAAACTTAGTCTATAACCCCCTCCTCCTCACTGACCATTAAGAAACAAAAACTGAAAAGAAAAATATATAAGATCTTTCACCCCTCTCCTCTTTTTAATTTTTTATTCCCAAAAAAACCTCTTCTCTCTCCTCTTTTACTTCCCCTTACTTGGTCTTTGTCAAAAAAGTCATTCTCTCCTCTTCTAATAAAACCTCACCCACCCTTATCTCTTAAAAACACTAAAAATCACCATTCTCCTATTACTAAAACAAGCCTTTTCTTTTTTCTTTACATTTTTTCTCACGCTTCATTTACCTTTCGACCTTCTCCAAACTCACTATTTCTACCCTCTTTGTGGTCTCCCGCCTACCTAGGCTAAACCTACCTCAAAGCTCAAAAGCCCTATTTGGCAAAGAACTCAACCTTCTGACAAAGCATATTGCCCAAGGTTTTTCCCCTATTTATAAGCCAATACACGTGCTTGCAACAAAGCATTAATCTTGACTTTTCCACACCAATGCATCAAAAAAACCTGATTTTTATCATTTTCGTCATGCCCAAAACTTCTAAAAACCCTTTTTTCATATTTTCTTTTTCTTTTTTTTCAAAAAATATTTTCCCAAACCCCTTTTCTTTAATTTCACGAATCCTCTATCCTTATTCTATAAGATAATAACGTCGCTCACCCTCTCCTTACCCCTATATCTCTATCTATAGGACCAGAAACAAACTAAAAGCTATCTCCCAAACCCCTTCTTTGAACAACTTATTTATTCAAACTCTCCTTCTTGAAACAAGTCTAAGCGCTTTTAAACATCAAAAAAACCTTTCCCCATATAACACAAACCTACAAGATAAAAAAACAAAAGGAAAAACCGCTCAAAACAATCCTAAAATTCTAGTACTATAAGCCTCTCTTATCTTAAAACTCTTCTATATAAATCCAGGTTCTCCATCGCCACCCCTGTCCCTTTCACTACGCACAACTGTGGTTCCTCGGCTACATGGGCAACTACTCCAATCTCCCTTGTTATATACTTATCAAAGTTAGAAAGTTGACTAGTCCCTCCTGAAAGCACAATTCCCTTCTCTATAATGTCCGAAATTAATTCTGGAGGCGTTTCTTCCAAAACTCCCTTAATTGCCCCCAATATCTGCCCCAGAGGTTCCTGAATCATGTCGTGAACCTCTTTTGAAGATAGATTAACTGTCTTTGGTAATCCATAAATTGAATCTCTCCCGTTCACTTCCATCTTTTTTTCTTTCTGGTCTGCTATTGCTGAACCTATCTTTATCTTCACTTCCTCTGCTGTCTGTTCTCCTACAATCAAGTTGTGCCTCTTTCTAAGCTGGTTTGAAATCATTTCATCTATCTTGTCTCCTGCTACTCTCACACTTTTATGAACCACCACCCCTCCCAAAGCTATTACTGCTGCTTCTGCTGCTCCTCCTCCAATATCCACGATCATATTCCCCGAACTCGAAGCTACCGGGATCAAGGCTCCAATTGCTGCTGCTAAAGGCTCATCTATCAAATAAGCGTTCTTTGCCCCCGCAGACAAAGTTGCTTCCAAAACTGCTCTCTGCTCTACTTGAGTCACTCCTGCCGGTACACAAATCATCACCTCTGGTTTAAAAAACCATCCTTTACCCATTACCTTTTGAAGAAAGTAACGAAGCATTGCCTCCGTCACCTCATAATCCGCAATCACTCCTTCTTTCATTGGTCTCGTTGCTTCTATGTAACCTGGTGTTTTACCAAGCATTGTCTTTGCTTCCTTGCCCACAGCCAAAACTTTCCTATCCTCAGCCGAAACTGCCACCACTGTTGGTTCCGAAAGCACTATTCCCTTTCCTACCTCCCAGACCAAACTGTTGGCCGTTCCTAAGTCTATTCCCAGTCTTTTGAACAAATTCTTCATTTTAATTTCTCATTTTTCTGATATACTCTGATGCACTTTACTCCTATTTAGATTATAAAATTCAAAGCCCTCATCCTCTATTATACAAGGCCTCTTTTAAAGTTTTTCTGTTATCATCCTCTTATGAAGAAATTTAAATCATCCATCAGCGAATATAAATCCATCCTCATCCTCTCCTCTACCTTCGCCTTCGTCATCCTAGGAACTCTCGCCATCTCCCTCTTCATCCGAGGCTACCGACCCGACTTCAAAAACAAACTTCTCACCCCTACTGGCCTTCTTTCTACCACCTCTCTTCCCAAATCCGCCTCTGTCTACCTAAATGACCGCCTTACTACTGCTACTGACGACACTCTAAATCTCCCTCCTGGAGACTACAAGGTAAAAATCCAAAAGGACGGTTACCTTCCCTGGGAAAAAGAAATCACTCTTAAAAAAGAAACTGTTTATCAAACCAACACCCACCTCTTCCGTTCTGTACCTGACCTTAACCCCCTCACCCTCTCTGGATCTATCAACCCCACTCTCTCTCCTGATGGGACTAAAGTAATCTACTCTGTTGCCTCTGCCTCTGCCAGCACTGATAATGGCCTCTACTCTCTTGCCCTCACCAACTCTCCTCTAAACATTGTCCGCTCCTCACCCAAACAGCTCTCTCAAAACTACAAAAACATTAACTGGTCCGCTGCCCACTTCACCTTCTCTCCTGACTCTCAAAAAGTCCTTGCCTACTTCAAAAAAGACTCTGACCTTAACCCCACCATTTTTTCCAATGAATGGATCCAAAACATCTCTTCTGCCTATCTTCTAAATCCCCAAGATCCTGTCTCTCAAAATGATCTTTTAGACGTTACTCTCCGTCTCTCCATTATTAAACTCGAATGGCAAGAGACTCATCAAAAACTAACTGCTGCCAAACTAGACAAGCTTCCCAAACTCTTCCAAAACATTGCCTCCGAGTCCGCCGCATTCATCCTCTGGTCCACCGAAGAAGACAAGATTACCTATCTTGCCAATTCTGATGCCACCATTCCTCAAAACATTATCACTCCCCCTCCCGCCCAGTCCACCCAAATCCAGGAAAGAGAAATTAAAGCCGGTCACATCTACGTCTACGACATTGAAGATGACACCAACTTCCATATCACCGACTCCAAAGATCTCTCCTCTAATCCCAACTACTCTGAAATTAACAATCAACCCGTCTTCCTCTCTTGGCTTCCCTACTCCCACCACCTCACCTTCCTAAAAGACAATCAAATCAAGGTTATTGAATACGATGGTACCAATGAACTAAACCTCTACGCCGGTCAATTCGATCCCAGGGCAGTCTTCCCCTACCCAGACGGCAACAAACTCATCATCCTCACCCACCCCTATGACACCGCCCCTGAAAATCTCTATGCTATAAGTATTAAATAAGACATGGAAACAAAAATAATAACACCTGGATTTGGAAAACTGATTGTAATATACCCAGCCCTAAGAAGAGGGGGTCGTTGTGTATCACAAGATCATGAAATCTCTCAACCCACCGAAGGAAAGAGACAACCGCGTTCCACAGTCAAATTCAGAATAATACAACCCCAATAAGAATAAGTCGGAGTGACCAGACTTGAACTGGCAACCTCTAGCTCCCGATGCTAGCGCGCTATCCAAATTGCGCCACACTCCGAATAAAAAAAGTATCCCCACTAGGAATCGAACCTAGAACTGACCCTTAGGAGGGGTCTGTTATATCCATTTAACTATGGGGACAAACAGCTTATTTTACCCTCTCTCTTCCCTACAATCCACCAAAGACAGTTGTTCTTAAATCAAATCCGCAATCTGCTTAATCATCGAGAGTACTCCTGGCTCAGGTAATAAACTCACTGACTCTACTCCTTCATCGTCTTTTGTTACCCACTGCCTTGTTTTCTTTACCACTTTTCCATCCTTGTTTTCGTAATAAAATTCTAGTGTTACCTCATACTCATCCACCATCTCTTTAACCTCATTTAAGGCAACTGAATTTCTCAAAAGGATCTTTGGTACACCATGTAGTGAAAAAGCCTTCTCTATAAGCGCTCCATCGGCCTCAAGACGATCTTTGATCTTCTCTATCCCCACCTCTCCCTCCTTCTCTCTCATTCTTTCTCCATTACAACTTTCACTACCACACCTTAAAAAGAACTTTTTTTCTTCTTTGTCATATCCAACACTCTCTGTTGGCATTAAACTCAAACCTCGAGGTGTAAAACACTTTGGACAAACCACTCTGTCTTTGATTCTGGCGCCTATCACTGCTTCTGGAACATCCACGATCACAAAAAAGTCTGGATCATCCCTATATCCAATCAAAGTTCTAAAATACAAAGAGTAAGAAATCTGATCTAAAGTTCTTGGGAACCCATCAATAAATAAAGCCTTCCTATCGTGTTTGTCAATTTCTCTCTTCAATAAAGAAAGTATTAGTTCATCTGGCACCGAAACCTTATCCTGACTTCTACCTAAAATTGCATCAATTCCCTCCTCCACTGAGATATAGCCTCTGTAATCCTTTTTCAGGTACTCGATAAGTTCTTTCTTTCCTTCCTTTGTCTCTAAGGCTTTATGAACTGATCTAACCAGGTCTCCAACTGAAATGTGAGCAACCTTGTCTTCACCAAGAATCTCCTTAAACATCTTTGCCCTGGTTCCCTTACCTGACCCCTTCTTACCCATTAGATAGGCCACAAAGGTATTGTTCTTCAAAAACTCCTCAATCTTTTTGATCTCTAAACCCGCCTTAGCCTCAAAATAGACCTTTCTTTCCTCAGGGTTCTTCAGATCAAAGCTCTGGGTAACATCTAAATCTTTTGTCTTAAAAACTGGTATTTTCATTTCAATACTTAAAGTGAAGGCATTTAATCACAACTTATCTTTCTCTACAAGTCCCAATCTTTTAAAAACAAAAATATATTAAAAAAATCTCTTTAAAAACCAAAAAAACCACTCTCTCCCAAACCTTCCAGAAACTATTCCACTTCTCCCTCTTGGCAATCCAGAAATATTCTGCCATTCCCGAACTTAGCATACCCTATATGTTTTCTTTTTTACATACATTTTTTCAAAAACATATTATGAGTCAAATCATCAAAATTTAACTAAAACATCTTCTCTACTTAATTTTTTCAAGAAAGTGACCCTCACCTACCCTCCAATCTTTTCCACACAAGTCCCAATCTTATCCCCAAATAATAACTCTCTATTTCTTGTCTTCTTTTATTAAAAAGAATGGTTCTTTCTAAATTTACCTTTTAAAAAATGTCCTTTTAAAAAACCATCTCAAACAAAAAATTTTTTTTCTTTCCCTAAAAATCTTTAATCTTTCCATCACTGATTTATTTTGACCCTCCATCC
Organism: Candidatus Shapirobacteria bacterium; assembly: GCA_030613565.1. Classification (GTDB taxonomy): domain Bacteria; phylum Patescibacteriota; class Microgenomatia; order UBA12405; family JAUWLS01; genus JAUWLS01. Next base: position 39,947 of record JAUWLS010000003.1, read on the forward strand.
CTGACTTGATTTAACCCTCCATCCCTGATTAATTTTGACCCTCCGTCACTGACTTGATTTGACCCTCCATCTAACTGAATCAAAAAAAGACAAACTCTCCAATCTCAAACCTAGCTCAAAACCTCATTTTTAACCAAATTCGGTTATTTGCGATAATCAACCAATAACACTATTCTCCGCGTACTTTATTCTGTCTAACCTAACAATCTATCATATTTCTAAACAATATATATCATTTTCTCCGCACTGACCTTCATGCTTTACACCACCCTATTATTACTGGTTTCCAACTCCAAAAAGCTCAAAAATATACCTAAAACACTCTTTTTACTTCTTTTCTTAAAAACCATCCTAAACCTAAAATCTTCCCTACTTTCAATAATCGCAACTTTATACCTAGAAGGTAGAAAATAACCGTAACCAAAGGCCTTTTGTTCAAAAAGAATCTCTCTCACACCCCTCTTACAACCTTTTTTCTTAAAACAATTAGGCTTATCCTGACCTAATTTTAAAAAACACCAAACCATAGGAACAAAAAGAAAAAAACAAACCTTATCAGGGAAAACCACTCTCTGCTAATCTGTACCTAAGCCTCTTAATCTATTATCGCCAGTCTAAACTTTTCCTCCCAGAAAAACTCTTTCGCTATTTTCTTCACCTCATCTAGGCTCACCTTCTCATAACTTTCTATCTCCTCCGACACTTTAGCCAACTTTTTATTCAAGATTAACTTCTCGCCCACAAAGTCTGCCCAAAAGTCTGATCTGTCCATTAGTAAAGCTAACCGGCCCTTCAAATAGTCCTTAGCCATCAGTAACTCATCTTCTCTCACTCTTTCTCCTATTAAAAGATACTCTTTTTTAGTCTCTTCAATCACTTTCTCAAGTTTATCTTTACTAACCCCTGCCTGCACTCCTGAAAACCCTGCCTCTTCCAATCTATCACTTACTGAATATACGTAATAAGCTGCTCCCATCTTCTCCCTTATCCTCTGGTACAACCTCGAAGACGTGTTTCCCGATAATATGATGTCCAAAAGCTTCATTGCATGTCTTCTCTGGTCATCCCTCTTAATCGTGGGTAACCCTAATATAAAATGTGCCTGATCCAATCCCTTCTTCTTTCTCCACTCCTTCTTCTCTGACAATTCCATTCTTACCTTAGGCAACTCTTTTTTACTGCCTAAAAACCCCGAAAAGTACTTTTCAATCCATCCTCTTATCTTCTCTTTATCTTTTCCCAAGTTTCCTGCCACTACTACCACCATTTCTTTGCTATCAAGATAATTATCTCTAAAACTAACCAAATCACTCTTCTTTATTGAAAGCACACTTTCTTTACTCCCCAATATATTCCAACACCCCACTTTACCTGACTTATACATTAACTTATAAAACTCTCCCCCAATTCCTCTCATGGGCGTATCTTCATACATATTTATCTCCTCTACTACCACCCCCAACTCCTTTTTTAATTCCTTCTCTGGAAAGGTTGGATTAAGAAGCATATCAGACAAAATCTCTATCCCCCACTCAATGTGTCCAGGCACTGTTTTTACATAATATTCCGTATACTCATGATTGGTTGAAGCATTGTGTATTGAACCTATCTGATCAAACTCCTTACTTATCTCTGTGGCTGTTTTTCTATTTTTAGTCCCCTTAAACGCCATATGCTCCAAAAAATGACTTATTCCCCACACCTTGCTCTCTTCATACTTGCTTCCAATCTTTACAAACACCTGCACCGTCACCGACGAAAGTCCTTCTACAGGCACCAAACAAGCTCTTACTCCATTTGAAAGCTCAAAATATTCATACTTAGAATCAGTCATTCCTCATTCTATCACTCCCCCAACCCTCTCACCCAGTCATCAAATTTCTCCACCTGGACAAGCTTTTTAGCCTTTACCAAAAAAGGTTCTACATCCAAAGACAGTTCCTTCAAATCATGTTTCATGCAAAAACCCACCAGTTCCTGCTTCAATTCCTTCATGTTCCCTATTCCCACCAACTCCTGTAACAAATTCCAATTGGGCTTTGTCTTAGAAAACAAAAAAACAGTATCGTACAAATCCCTGCCCTTGGCTCGTTTTCTTCCTAAAAGAGCTGACAGTTTTTGAGATAAAATAACATCCACTGGGTATACTTTAACCTCTACAAAAATACCAAATTTATTAATCACTTTAGCCACAAAGTTAACTTCACCTTTTCTTTGACTAATATCCAATTGTATTAATACTTTCTCAGTTTTCTGATCTGTCAAATTAAATTTCTGCAATACTCCCAAAAATCTTAAATAACATCTGAACACTCCCTTATACACATTTCTATATTCCGTCTCAAAACCCTCTCTTTTTAAACTCAAAACCAAATGTTTAACCATTCGATCAAACTCATCCTTACTCAAATCAATGCCATCTAAATCCAAATCCTCAGAAAATCTATCGTTACCATGAACAATTCTCACACTAGTCCCTCCCATAAAAACTAACTTCTCACCATATTTAGACTCAAACAATATCTCCAACACCTTATACTGCAAATACTCTTTCACCATCATTCTGTCTAAACTACTTTCTTCCGAAGAAAAGAAAGATTTTATCTGTTCAAAATCAAGCATTAATATGTTTCAAAAAAACCTAACAATCGTTTTTTCAACGCCCTCGAATAAACAAGCTCAACGTAATCATAAACTCTTTTTAAATCAAAGTCCTTGCTTAAATTCAACCTCAGTCCTGCTAAATCACCTTTGTCCTTTAAATCTTTCCTAAAATAGACAAGGTCAAACAACGCCTTTTCTGGACTTGCGATCCGAAAAAGTACATCCTCAACTTTTGACTTTCTGTTCACATAGCCAGTAAAAAGATCGGCTTTGATTTTAAAATACCTAAAACTACCAAACTGGTTTTCAAGTCTTTCTCCCCTCTCACAAGAAACACTAGTAACAACTCTACTTATTTCTGGAATCAGTTGGTAAAAAGACAAGGCATACTCTAAAGAAATGTAAGACTTATTAATCTTGTTAGCCATCAAGTGAATGTCTGGGTTTTCATTTGGCAACATATAAAGACCTTTTCTAACCTTCACTAACCAACCTTTTTTAATCCAAACACTTATCTGCTGTCTATTAACTTCACCATACCTGTTTCTCAGCTCCTGAACAGACAGCACCTGTCTATTTCCAAAATCCTTCATCAAGCTCAAATATCTCATATTGTCATAAAATTCTACAACAATATGGAATGTTAATCAAGTTCTCGCTCTATTTTCCAGCTCAAAATACTTATACTTCCAGGCTCACCACTCCTCACCCTATCACTCCAACCTCTTCTTAACTGTTAAAACCACTTTTTTATGAACCTCTTCTAAGCTTAAAATCTTTCCTCTGTTCATACAATCCACCTTCACCCACTCCTTTTTCCACTCACACATCTTCAAAAACGCTCTATAAGCCCCAAGTTGGTGTAAAAAACTCTTCTCTGCTTCATCCCTTACCTCTCCATTTAAATACCCTCTTCCTGCTTTCTTCTCAATTAGTTCCAAACAAACTTTAGGATCCACCGCCAAAAAGATAACCAAATCTGGTTTTAATATCCCCAACTGATTAAACCCCACTTCCCACAGCCATTCTCTCATCTTTTCCTTACCCCTCCCCTTCTCTTTTGCCACCTGATGCCCTAAACAAGCTGTATAGTATCTATTTGAAACCACCCACTTCCCTTCACTTAGTGTTTTTCTTCCCACATTCCTACTCCAAGTGTATTCATCTAACATGTAAGGCAAGGCCCCCATGTACCCACTAATCTTGGAAAATGGACCATGTTCTCCTTTTAGAAACTCTCCCACCAACTTACCAAATGGAGAATCATAATATCTTGGAAAATCAGCTTCTTCAAACTTCTTACCCAACCCTTTAAAGTGATCCACCAACAACTTAAACTGAGTACCCTTGCCAGACCCATCTGTCCCCTCAATTACCACAAATTTTCCTTTCTTCACTATCTACTTTAACACAATTTAAGGATCCATAACCGTCCCTTTTTGATCCATTCCTCCCCACGGTTCGTCTAATCCAGAACCCTGAACTTCCCAAACAGACCTAGGAGGTCTTCCTCTATGTTTCACTGTCTGTTTGCCCCCTCTTAGTCTCCTATAACTATCAGAGTGTCTTCTGGCTTCAATTGGATCAACCTCATCACCATTTGCGATTCTTCTTGCCAACATTGCATGTCTGGTTAGATAAGCAGCTACCCCTACCGCACCAATACCCAGTCTTCTTATCTTCTGTCTCTGTCTCAAACTCAATAACTCCCCAACCCCTTTCCCGAACCCAGGTCCATCCAAAACATTCCCCTCTCTGCCTTTTCTAGTACTCATAATCTCATTATACCCCCACAAGGTCTCTCCTTGCAGGCCCTTGACAATCAAAAACATGTGTAATAATATTACACATATGACTCTGTATCAAATTCAAAACGATCCCAAGATTAGAACTCAAGTCGTCCTCACCGCCTCCATAAAAAGGATGATCCAAGCCAAGAAAAAATTAAATGGTGAGACCCTCTCCGAATATCTAAGAAAAGCCGCCCTACTTCGTCTCATGTCTGAAGATCAAGAAAAAGTCGAACTAGAAAGGCTAGCCAATTCCCTCATCGGCAGCCTGTCTTTAAGTCGCCACCCCGAATGGAAAACCAAAACCAAACTTTTAAAATGGCAAAAGAAATTAAGAGAAAGCTGGGAATGAAATTGTACCTGATCGACACCAATATTCTCATCTACGCCCTAGCCGGCAAAAAACCTTGGGCAAATCTCGTAAAAAAATGGATTAAAACCAAACAACTGGTCTTATCATCTATCGTTGTAGCTGAATTTTTAACCGGAGCTCATCAAGATGAGGCCAAAATTTTTGAAGCCCTTCTAGACAAATTCGGCAGCCTCCCTGTGGACACCGCCGTGGCTAGAATCGCCGCTGATTATCGAAAAAAATTCCTCGAAAAAAACAAGCGAATCCGATTACCTGACTGTCTTATTGCCGCCACCTGCCGTCTTTATCAAACAACTCTTGTCACCCTTAACCAATCTGACTACCCCATGAAAGATATCAAAATCTACACTGCCTGAAAATTCATATCCCAATCCCCAGCCACTCTTTTACCCCACAAAATCTCTCCTTACAGGTCTCTCTTGACAATAGTAACCACACAGACTAGACTAGACTTAGTCTATGCAAATAACAAATATTTATCAAGCCAAAACGCAATTCTCAAAACTAATAAATCAAGTTATGGCTGGAAACCAAGTCATAATCGGCAAAGCAGGTAAACCGGTTGCTAAATTAATACCCTACCAAGAGAAAAAGGCCACTCGTTCGCCAGGTTTGTGGAAAGGAAAAATGTGGATGAGTAAAGATTTCAACAAAGAATCTCAAAAAATAAACAAAATGTTTTATGGCCAAGAATAAACAATTATTGCTTGATACCCACATTTTTTTGTGGTGGATGCAGGGAAGTAAAAAACTAAGTAAAAAACTGGTTAAAGTTTTAAAAAATCCCGACAACCAGGTTTTTATCAGCACAGCCAGTATTTGGGAAATGATAATAAAAAAGAAATTAGGTAAATTAAAAATCCCCAATAACCTAAAAACAATCCTCAGCAAAAGCGGATTCGAAGTATTATCAATCAGCCTAGATCACGTTCTCGAATTAGAAAAACTACCTCCCCTTCACAAAGACCCTTTCGATCGAATACTTATCGCTCAAGCTAAAACAGAACATCTAATACTGGCAACTAATGATAAAAAAAATAGTCGATATGAAGTACTAATAATCAGCTAAAAAACTATCTTTATATTATTTACCTCACCACAAAGTTCACCATTCTCCCAACCACATAAATCTCTTTTACAATCTCTTTGTCTTTTATCCATTCTTTTACTGCTCCATCTTCCCTAGCCAGCTTTAAAATTTCTTCCTGGTCATCCACTTTATTAGTCTCCACTTCTACTCTCCCCCTTACTTTCCCATTTACTGACACTGGAATCTCTACTTTTTCATCCAAAAGATATTTCTCTTCCCATTTTGGCCAAACAGACCAATGCACTGATCCCTCATTTCCCATCCTCTCCCACAATTCCTCTGATAAATATGGCGCATAAACTCCCAACACCTTTATAAGCATCTCCTTTTCTTTCTTTCCTAACTCGTCTTTTTCCTTCCCCAACTCATTTAAAGCCTTCATTAAAGCCGCCACTCCTGTATTAAACCTAATTCCATCAACATCCTCACTCACTTTCTTTACTGTTTTGTTCACTATCACTTTTACCCTATCACTGCTAACCACATCCTTTTTACCATTACCTATCAGCTTTTCAAATCTTTCAAGAAACCTCCTCACCCCTTTTAATGCCCTGTCATCCCAAGCCATCGTTCCCTCATAAGGACCAATAAACATTAAGTACGTTCTGGTTGCATCCACCCCATATTCTTCCCAAACATCATCGGGGCTCACTCCATTTCCTTTACTCTTACTCATCCTGTTGCCATCTGATCCCAATATCACTCCATGAACCACCCTCCTCTGATAAGGCTCTGATCCTGGTACTACTCCCAAATCATAAAGAAACTTATGCCAAAATCGAGAATAAAGTAAATGTAGTGTCGTGTGCTCATCTCCTCCAAAGTAGATATCAACTGGCATCCACTTCTTTAACTTCTCCATATCCCCCAACTCTTTATCATTCTTACTATCCACGTATCTTAAAAAGTACCAGCTTGATCCTGCCCAGTTAGGCATCGTATCTGTTTCTCTCTTTCCTTTTCCTCCACAATTTGGACACTCACACTCTACCCACTCGGCAATTTCAGCCAAAGGAGACTCTCCTGTCCCCGTTGGCTCATACTTCTCCACTTCTGGTAATTCTATTGGTAATTCTTTTTCAGTTACTGGAAACCACCCCACCACTCCCTTCTTCTGCTCTTTTGAAAGTTTAAACTTACTCTTAAAGTTTTCTCCTTCCTTTGTCTCCCACCAACTTATTTCCTTTTGAGCACAACTCTTACAATAGACCATTGGTATTGGTTCTCCCCAGTAGTGCTGTCTTGAAAAAATCCAATCTCTCAAGTGATAACTCACTGCTTCTTCACCAATCCCCTTCTCTGAAAGCCACCCAATTGTTTTCTTTATTGCCTCCTCCGGCTTCATTCCATTAATGAAATCAGAATTAATCATCTTTCCCTTACTCACTTCCTTATAAGATCCCTTGGAATAATCCCAATCTTCTCCGGTATCAACTACTGGAATAATGTCTAATTTAAACTTTGTTGCAAACTCCCAATCCCTCTGGTCATGAGCAGGCACTGCCATAATCGCTCCTGTCCCGTAACTACCCAATACAAAGTCACTTACCCATATTGGAATTTCCTTATCATTCACTGGGTTTATCGCCACCAATCCGGTATCCACTCCTGTTTTTTCTTTCGAAAGTTCCGCCCTCTCCAGTTCCGACTTATTTCCCGCCTCTTTTACATAATCTCTTACCTTCTGGTCCTCAAGTTCCCCTACTAACTTATGTTCTGGAGCTAAAACCATAAACGTTACTCCCCATAAAGTATCAGGTCTGGTTGTAAACACCTCCAACTCTTCTTCTTTTCCCTTCACCTTAAACCTAACCTTGCCCCCACTACTCTTTCCGATCCAATTTCTCTGCGCCGCTACTACTCTTTTGGGAAAATCTATTTCATCCAGGTCCTCTGACAATCTGTCCGCATACTCCGTAATCCTTAAAACCCACTGCGAAAGGTTCTTTTTTCCTGCCTTAGATCCACATCTTTCACACTTTCCATCCACCACCTCTTCATTAGCTAATCCGGTCTTACAGTCAGGACACCAATTGATTGGTTTCTCTTCTTTAAAGGCTAATCCCTGCTTGAAAAGCTGTAAAAAGATCCACTGTGTCCATTTGTAGTAAGAAGGATCTGTTGTATTCACTTCCCTATCCCAGTCTACTGAAAAAGCCATTCTCTTCATCTGCTCCCTAAATGTATCCGTATTTTCTTTAGTCACTTCTTGGGGTTTTCTGCCCGTTTTTATAGCATGGTTCTCTGTGGGTAGTCCAAAAGCATCCCAACCCATTGGAAACATTACTTCATTCCCTTCCATTCTCTTTTTCCTCGCATACACATCTGCTCCCACCATCGAAAAGGCATGTCCTACATGAAGTCCGCTCCCCGAAGGGTAAGGAAACTCCACCAACACATATTTTTTCTTCTTAGCACTCTCATCCTTCGCCTGATACCACCCCTCTTTTTCCCACACCTCTCCCCACTTTTTCTCGATTTCTAAAAACTGATTTTTTTTATTTTTTTCTTCCATAAAACAAAAACCTCCCTTACTGGGAGGTCCAAAAAAAGTCTTCCGCCTCCCGGAGTTTATCTCAAAAGAAGTAAAAGGCTCTTATAAAACATCCCCTATTTATACCATCCTGACACAAAAATTACCACTTCCGTACGGTCACACTTTGCTATAACAGCATTCTCATCAAAATAAATACTTATCTCTATTCCCTCTTTCTCCTACCTCCTTCCTCTTGCTACCCGAACCTGCCTAACCCTTGCAGACCTAATCTCCGGACCGCAACCCACACCTTCCTGAACTACATGAGCTGTTTGATCATAACCACTCTCTACTTGAACGTCCACTCCCCCGGAAGGAGAAATACTACTAATCCTCAAAACTCTCTGGCCTAGACCGATTTTACCAACATCACCACCAACTAGAGCAGAAACATTGCAACCTAAATTCCTAGTAGTAAAATCACAACTCCTCCTTTCTCTTCCGCACCCATCAACCACTGGACCACTTAAGATGGCTCGATGCCTAACTCCACCCCCCTCTCTCCTTGGAAGATAGCTTATTGTAATTCCACCATTCATATCTCTTATTCTACCAGAACTACCACCTTTTAATCATAACCACTTGCTCCCCCCAAAAAAAAGACCTATACTCTCTATATGGAATCAAAATCTGACTCCGGCTTTGCAAACATTCCCAACATCCTCATGCTTGCTCTTCTTCTCGCTGGACTAGGTATTACCCTTAGAGCCACCACTCTCCGTACCGTTACTCAGCAACAAGCCGCCAAATACTCTCCTCGTGGCTACTGCTCTGATACCAAAACCCTTGTTGTCACCCAAAATGGACAAATCAACGAAGAATCTTGTTCCTATCTCTGCCAAGAAGGTGACTGCTGTGGTGGAATTGACCAACCCTGCTGTCCAGATCCCGAACTCTCCCCTATCTGTGACCAGAAAATGACCTGTCTAAACGACGTCTGTAAACCCAACTAATCCAATACAAACCCAATCTCTCCCTCTTTGTCCGTCCTTCTTATTTCAATCCCTCTTTCCTCTACTCTTCCCAAAACCTCCTCATTTGGATGACTGTATCCATTTCCTGCTCCTACTGAGAAAATAACCACTCCTGGCTTCACCCTATCCAGTAGTTCAGCCGATGTACTCGTCTTTGACCCATGATGCCCTGCTTTTAAGATATCCACCTCTTCATTCAAAATTTCCCTCCACACCAACCTCTGCTCTACTTTTACCGGAGCATCTCCCATCAATAGAATCTTCTTCTCTCCCACCTCCAACATCATTACTAACGATCCTTCATTTGCATCCTCCCATTCTCCCCCTTTCTCTGGTGCCAAAACCTCAATTTCTACTTCCCCAAACCCTATTTTCTCTCCCTCACTCAAAACACTAGACCACACTTCCTCTTCTCCCACTATTCTTTTCACTTCCTTCCAGGCCAAACTCTCCCCTTCTGCTCCATTTGAAAAAAACTTCTCTACTTCATACCTATCAAGTACTGAAACCAGCCCTCCTACATGATCCAGATCTGGATGTGTTGCTATTACTACCTCAACTTTCCTGTCCCAAAATGCCATACTCCCTTCCAAACAATCTAATACCGGACTTTCTTTCCTGCCCATTACTACTCTTCTCGTCTCTTCTTCTAATTCAGCCACTCCTTCATACTCTTCAAAATCCCAACTGTAAGGTCCTCCATCAATAAGCACTTGAACACTCCCCTTGCTAATTAAAATAGAATCTCCCTGTCCTACGTCACAAAATACTATTCTAGTTTTTCCATCCGGAAACGTAACCACAAACAACCCTACTAAAAACAAAACTCCCAACAAAAGAACAATCCAGCTTCTCTTCTCCACCCCTCATTCTACACAAATCCTCAAAATCCTGGTTCACCATATCTTCTTCCTCCAAAAACTGGATATTTATATCCCCAATTTCTAAGTACGACCTTTACTTCTTATCTTCCCCATTCCTACTAACCAAGGTCGACACATAATGGGCGCATCAAGCCCTCTTCCAAAACTCTTATCATAAAAATAAGGATACTTGACCATCTCTGCCCGCTGACTAGGAAGTGTCACTCTCAACCTGAAAGTGCAGCAACTCAAACCCAAGGATCTATCGAAAAACAATCTCTCACATTCCCTCGCTCCTTCTAAGTTTTCTACTCCACATCTTCGCACAGAAAGCACTGTTCCTCTCGCTCGCAATACATCTCTCCCAATAAAACCAACTTCTGGCAAAGTTCCTCCCGACACCTGAACCCCCTCCTTACCCAAAGCCTTACTCACTCCCGTCCCTCTTCTTCCAGTCACAAAATATTATACCATCTCCTTCTCCCTGTCTTTCCGCCCAACTATCCACCAACTCACTATTAAATAGTACCCCACAACCATAAACCAGTTAACTTCTACTTCCATTGACAACCACTCCCAACTACCCAAAAAACTAACCACTTCCGAAAAGTACCAGGCCAATGGATACACTCCCCACATTATCACCCTCCCTACTACCTCTCCCACTACTGGAACCAACCCTAGAACGCTCCCTACCATTCCTAATATTGTTATTGGTCCCACTACCCCCATCACTACCATGTTCACTCCCACCCCCGCCCACTGAAGCTCAGAAAAATTAACTGCCAATATTGGCCAGACCATTAAAAACACCCACCACCCCACCCTCAACTCTTGCCCCACTCCTTTCCCTTTTCCAGCCAACACCACCCCCATCATCGCCATCACACTCAACTGAAAAGAAACCTCTAATATCACTCCTGGATTAAAAATCACCATCCCCACCACTGCCACCAAAAGTGCCCTCCCCACACTAAACTTTCTACCCACAACTTGTCCTAAAAACAAAACACTTGCCATTATCCCCGCCCGCACAACTGGACTATCAAACCCTGCTAAAAATGCATAAAACCATATCATTAGTAACCCTACTACCAGAGCAATTTTTCTACCCAACAATAAACTTAAGCCCGTAACTACCGCTCCTGCGACCAAAGCCACATTGCTTCCACTAGCCACTACGATATGTAATGTTCCCGTCCTTTTTAGTCTCTCTAAAAACTCACTGTCCATTCCTCCTCTCACTCCCAACACCATTCCCGATACCAAGTCCCCTTCTCTTTTAGGCAAACTCTTTTTGATTACTCCCAAAAGCTTATTCCTCACTTTTCCCACTGCCTTATACCACCCACTTTCTCCAGTTCCTTCCATCTCTTCCCCCTCAACAAAACAACCCTCCCTACACTCTCCCTCTTCTTTCTCCACTACCCTAAATCTTCCTACCACTCTCACACAATCTCCTGTCTCCAACCTTCTCCCTTCTGATAGATAAATCTTAAACCCACCCAACTCAAAACTTTGACCTCTCTTTTTAATCTCACTCTCCTCTCTCAAGCACCCTCTAATTTCAACTCTCTCTCCAATTCTATACTCTCTTCTAGACCCGTACCAATCTATAAACCTGTATATCAAAAGAGTAACTAGTATCACCCAAAAAAGATCTCTTTTCTTAAATCTCAATCTCATCTTTGATCTTTTCAAATACCTTATCTCCAATTCCTTTTACCAACTTCAGTTCGTTTATATCCCTAAACTCACTATTTACCTCCCTGTATTCAACTATTCTTCCTGCCAAGCTTGGCCCTATCCCCACTAATTCCTCCAGTTCTTTACCACTGGCCGTATTCAAGTTAATCATCCCTCCCCCACTCTCTATTTCCCCATTATTATATATAGTATCCCCCAATACCTCTTTTTCCTCTTCCCCTTGCCGTACTATGTAAACCTTCTCTCCATCCCTTAATTTCCTTGCCCTATTTACATTCATCTCTACCCACTCCCTGTCAGCGTCTTTTGAAAGTCCTCCACACTCAACTAGTAAATCAATCACCCTGTCTCCACTCTCCATCATGTAAACTCCTGGCCACATCACTCCTCCTACAATTTCCACCACCAATTCTCCACCCATCTCCTTGACCTCCTCTTCTTCCTCAATAACTACCACCTCCTCTTCCTTATACCTTCCTCTAAGGTTCAATCCTATCCCAACGACCAAAAGTACCACCCCTAACCCTAAAAGAACTTCTCTCACCCCTATTCTTGTCTCTCCCACAACTCAATCTAGCACGAACTGACTGTTAAAATTGATTTTTAAACTCCAAAAAACTATAATTCAAGCATCACGAAGGGGAAAAGACTTCAAGGTTTCGTCCTTAAAGCAATACCTTTTTTTTGTTTTAAGATCTAAAACGACCTTTCCTCCAAACAATCCAATATTCGCTAACTATAAGTCTACACCTACCTCATTTTCTCTCTTTTTGCACCAACTCCTTATCAAAACTCAATATTCCAAACCCACTTATCTTCGCCCACGAAAGCAAAAAACTATCTACGAAATGCAAGCCTTTTTTATACCACTTCCACAAAGCCAAAAGTGTCTTTCTCTCGTCTATTTTAAACCACCTCTGGCTCAAAAAACTTTCAAACACTCTTGCGATCTTTTCCCTATCTTGCCCATAAAAAGACTCTAACACAAAACAACATTCTGCTATCACCAAAGGACTTATCGCCAACTTTCTCTTTCCTGCCTGAGCTTCCTTGAACCATTTTTTCGCCCTGTCTTTCTGTTTCTTGTCATCTCCCACCAAATACCTCAAAATCACATTTGTATCCACTATTTCAGTCATTTTTTGCCCATTTCTTACTAAATTCCAATCTAGCCTTCGTTAGTTCTTTATCACTAAGCTTAACATCTGATTTCAAAAAACCAGCCAAGCTCCAAAAATCCATCTTTGGCTCCACGATTATTTTATTCCCTCTTTTCTCTATCACTGCCTTGATTGAATCTCGCACCCCAAAAGCATCTCTTATTGATTTTGGGATAGTTAACTGTCCTGTACTAGTTATTGATACGATCTGTTGCATAATAATATTATATACTTTAATGAAATCTTGTCAAATAATGCGTACTAAAAAACAATTATTTTTTCAATAAACTTACCTACCTCTCTTTCTTTTGAGTGTGGTAAAGCTAAAGGAATCATGCTTAACACCATTGATGATCATTCTCAATTCAAGTGGCCTTACTTCTATCAGGGAAACAATAGTCAGCGGTACAATTCCGGAAGAAAACATCTAGGATACAAGATGAATAAGCTTACTCCCCAGAGAAAGATTGAAGAGTGGATCATTAACAACAAAACATCAGACGAGTTTGTCCCGGAGGTAAACGAAACCCTGATACTCTGCAAAAATTGATTTTTAAACTCCAAAAAGCTATAATTCAAACATCACGATGAGGGGACTACCAAAGGGTTTTATCCCGAGGGAATGCCTCTCATTTTTTACGTTTAGGATCTAAGCGAACCTTCTTCTTGAACAACTCTATCTTTACTATATGGGCACCAAACTTCCTCAAAAGGGAGGAATATTTTTTACTAGGCGCAATTATTTTCCCCAATTTTCCCTTCTTTTCTAAGTATTCAACTAAACAATGAAAGTCGCCATCACCTGACACAATAATAGCCTTGTCATATTTTTTGTACTCAATCATTGTGTGTAAAACCAACTCTGCATCCACATTTCCTTTTACCATCACTTTTTTGCCTTTCTTGATCTTTAAAGTAGGTTTAAAAACACAGATATACCCTGATTTTTGAAGATATGTATACAAACCCTCATTTCCCTCAAGATAGCCAATAAACAAAAAGGCCTCTTTCACTTTGTACTTGTCTCTTAAAAACTTGTAAAACCTTTCAAAATCTAATACCCAACCCTGACTTCTCACTCCAAGATTCAGGTTTTGACTATCAATAAAAGCAAACACTCTTTTCTTCTTTCTCATACTTAATAATACGAAGAAAACCCGAAGATGTAAACACCTAACTGACTTGAACCTTTTCCTTTCTTCCTAGATACTGTTTGTATGTCTATTCTTCTTTCTCTTTCCCTATTCTCAATCCTTTCTCTTTTTCTTTCTTACTCCCCGCTCTCCTATTTCATTCCCCAACTTATTGCCTTTCTTACCTTTCTCACCCTCGTCCTAAACTTTAAAAAACACGCCCCCCTCCTTGTCTCTTCCACCACTCTCGTCCTTATCACCACCATCACTTCTCTTCTCATCTTCTCCACTGGAGCCCTTGCCTCCCCTCTCTTCTTCCTCCTCTATTTCCTTCTCTTCTTCATTGCCTTTCTCTATCCTCCTCCTGTCACTCTTTCTTTCACCATCATTTACATCCTCCTTCTTTCTCCCTCTCTCACCTCCGAATCCTCTGTCCTCTCTCTTCTTTCTCTCCTTCTAGTCACCCCTTCTTCCATCTTCTTTTCAAAACAATACCTTAAACTTCTAAGTCAACAAAACAAAATCCTCATCTTAAAAAAGAAACTAAAAAAAGAAGAAAAGTCTATTCAATCTACTGAAACTGACATCCTCCTCTGGACCTCTCTTAACTTAAAGTCTTCCCTTCAAAACGTCCTCGACTCTCTTTCCTCTCTCCTCCCCACTTCCACTCCCATCCAAAAACAAGAACTCAAAAAGTCCCAATCCATCATCCAAAAACTCCTCAAACAAAGTACTTCCCTTGCTAAAAAAATTGACCAAATCACCGACTAACATGTTTAAAAAAATTCTTTTTCTTCTGCCCCTACTTTCCCTCCTTCCTCTCTCCAAAACCCTTCTTGCTCAGTCTTTTTCTTCCGACTCCTACTACATTCAAATGGGCAACTTCAACATGACTGGTGGTAAAAAAGAATCAGCCAACTACAGCCTTACCGACACTGTTGGTCAAACCTTTCAAGGCCAGTTTGATTCTACTGGTTATATAGTTGAAGCTGGTTTCCAATATATCCACAACATCTACCCCTTTGCTTTCAGCATCTCTGACTTAAACATCGACTTTGGCACTCTCTCTCCAGGAGCCCTAACTACCGACCAAAATGTTCTCACTGTCAACTACTACGGTGCTGGAGGTTACCAAGTCCTAGCCTATGAGGCCCACCCCCTTCGCCAAACTCAAACCTCCACCGACATTACCGACACTACCTGTGACGACACCACCTGTACTCAAACCCTTTGTCGTCCCTGGACCTCCACCTCTATCTACGGCTTTGGTTTTAATGCCGCCGGAGACGATGTTGACACTTCTGCCTCTAAATTTTCAGACTCCACCTACTTTTGTCAGTTTTCAAACAACGAAGCCAGTGAAACTCATCAACCCGTCATGAGCTCAAGTGATGTTGGAGTAAATCGTCAGGCCACTATCACCTATCAGGCTAATGTCTCTACTCTTCAAGAAGCTGGTGACTACGCCACCTCCATTGTCTATTTAGCCATTCCCTCCTACTAATGAACCCTAAACTCAAAAACTCTCTTTTTCTACTTCTCTTAACTCTCTTAAAAACCCTCAACCCACTCCCTACTCTCGCCCAAGAGTTCTCTCTCAAAGTCTCTCCTCCTTTGGTTGAAATCCTTGCCCAACCTGGAACCGCCATCACCCAGGCCTACCAAATCAAAAACAATTCTCAAAAAGACATTCTTCTTACTACCATTTTAAAACCCTTCACTGCCTCCCAAAAACCTGGCCTCCCTTCCTATGACGTTCAAACCAATCCCAACCTACCTCCCCCTGTCTTCTCTTTAGGCAACTCTGACTTGAAAATCGGCGACTCCTTTACTATTCCTGCCCAGTCTCAACAACAAATTGTTTTAAAAATCCGCACTCCTCCTAAAAACCTTCTTTCCGACTACTACTACACCCTCTTTTTTGCCCAAGTCAGCAACCCTCAAAGCTCATCCCTCTCTTCAGGGCAAGTCGGAACCAATCTTTTAATTTCTGTTTCCCCTGATTCAAACCCTCCCCGCGACCCCCAAACTCTCTCTTTTACTGTTCATCCTAAGTTTGCCGACCTTTTCTTTAGCAAAGTAAAATTCCAAGCCCTCATAAAAAACCAAGGTAAGACTCTCTTAAAACCTTTTGGTCAAATCCGCATCCAAAGATCTTGGCCTCCTACCTCCCAAGATTATTCTCCTCTTCTTATCCGTCCCGATAACATTCTTGCCGATTCTTCCCGCCCCCTCTCCTGTCTTTATGAAAACGATGAAACTCGTACTACATGTCAAGTTGACTCCTATCTTCCTCCCGGTCAATACCAAGCAACTCTCTCCTACTGCACCAATCCTGATCCTAATCAAAAAAACCGAAACTGCCAAGAAACTACCCTCTACTTTTATGTCTTCCCTTACCTTGCTCTCCTTCTTCTTTTCTTACCTTTCCTCTACTACCTCTTTCAAAAGAACAAAAAGGCTTGACTTTGATACTCAACTCATCACATACTAAGCCAAGCCATTTTTTGCTCGATTAAACCATGTCTATAAAAAACTACCCACCATCCAAAAAAACAAAGAAAATAGCTTTCCTATTTGTCCTCACCATTCTTTTCTATTCCCTCTCTTCCCCTTCTGTTCTCGAATCTGCCAATCTTACTATTGTTAAAAATACTCTCTCCACCTCTCGTCTCTCTTACAAAGGAGAACTTGCTGGACTCCATTCTACTGGAGCCCGTCTCATTACTCTCGAACAATCTTCCTTAGCTGCTGGCCGCACCTCCGACACCAACGACAACCTTTTCCCCGGTGATTCCATCATTATTGACGATGGATCTTACACCGTTGATACCATTGTTCCTGATACCACTAACCAATTCACTATCACCACCGATCTTGATGCCACCGATGCCACCGATGCCGACATCATCCTCTATAAACAAGTTGCCACTCATACTCTTACCTTTACTACTAATACTATTATCCCCACTGGTGGAGCTGTCCGCATTCTTATCAAGGCCGACGCCACCGCCCCAAACGACGGCGTACCGGACGATGAGGGTTTCGACTTTAATTCCATCCCTGCCGGAGACATTACTTGTCCCTCAGGTGGAGGAGTTGGTTCTTGGATGACTGCTACTGCCACTGCTTCTGGTGGAACTCACTGCTCTGCCGGATATCACTGTTTTGAATGTCCTTTTGAAGGTGAGTTAGATGCTGGCCAAGCTCTCACTTTTGTTATTGGTGATGGCGATGCTGATGATCTTCAAAACCCTGCTCCCTCTGCTACCACCAAAACCCTAGGCGTTGCTGATACCTATTCTTTCTATGTCCAAATTCTTGACTCCGCCGATTCCTTTGCTGTCAAAGATCAAACCCAAGGAAAAATTGCTGTCCTCGAAGGAGTTCGAGTTACTGCCACTGTTGATCCTACTGTCCAACTTACTCTTACTGCCGTTGCCTCTGCCGAAACCCGTTGTGGTCAAACTACTACTGGTACTTCTACCGGTACCACTGTCCCCTTCGGCTCTCTTTCTGTTGCCTCCGCTTTCGGAAACATTATGTCTCAACAAGTTTCTGCCGTCACTAATGCCTCTGGAGGTTACGTAGTCACTGTCTTTGAAGACGCCATCTTAAGTGTCGAAGGAGACGACTCTACTACCCTCGCCGACACCGATGGAGACAATGGAAGCGCTTCCTCTACGGTCTCTGATGAATGGACCACTGAAACCACTGAGTCTGGTTTCGGCTACTCTATTCAAAACGTCGACACTACCACTGTTCCCTTCCAGTACTCTACTGCCACTGGTACCTGTACCGGCACTTTCTGTGCTCGCGCTTTTGGTATTGGATCCAGTAACGCTGCCACCATCATGACCAACACCTCCACCCCCACTGACACCGAAGACATCTATATGTGTTATAAAATCGTCGCCAACACTGTCCAAACTGCTGGTGACTATGAAAACCGTCTCGTTTACACCGCCACGGCCACCTTCTAAAAATGAAAAAAATACTTGCCCCTCTGTTCTTATTCTCCCTCTTCCTTCTCCTTTCTCTTCCTGCCAAAGCTCAATCCTCTCTCTCTTTAGTCGCTATCCCTCCTCGCCTTGAAATCACCGGTAACCCGGGAGATGTTATCACCGAAACTATTAAGGTCCGAAATGAATCTACCACTACTCAATTTTTAAATGTCGAAATTAAAGACATTATTGTCAAAGACAAAGACGGCACCCCCATCACCATTGACTCTCAACATCCCAATCGCTGGGCTGCCGCTCCCTGGATCCAAGTCTCTCCCACTAAATTCAAACTTGAAAGAGGCGAAACCTTGGCTCTCTCTTTAACTGCCATTATTCCCGATGATGCTCTTCCTGGTGGTCACTATGCTGTTGTCCTTCACTCTCCTGAAGCCCAAGTTGGTATAAACCAGTCCGGAAGCAGTATTGATGCCAATGTCGGCTCTCTCATCTACATCACTGTCCCCGGAGATATCAAAGAAGATGCCCGCGTCGTTAAGATGACCGTTCCCCCCTTCTCTGAATATGGTCCGATTGATGTAAAAACTGAAATTGAAAACTTCTCTGATCTTCATGTTAAACCCAACGGTTCCATTTCTGTCTATAACTGGTTTGGTAAAAAATCAGACGATCTTCCTTTAGATTCTCAAAACATCTTCCCCTACACCTCCCGCACTTATGAAAACATCTTAAATAGAAAATGGCTCTTTGGTCGCTACAAGGCTCAACTTGAAGCTGCCTATGGCACTACTGGTCAACTTCTTTTGGCCACTGTTTTCTTCTGGGTCATCCCTTGGAAACTTATCCTTATTGCTCTTCTTACTATCACTATCATCATTCTTCTTGTTATCCTTTTTAAAAAGAAAAGGGATGAAAAGAATCTCAAAAAACTAGAAAATGATGAAATTTCCAAAAAAGCCAAAGCTTAATCTCCTCCTCACCTCCCTTTTCTTCCTTTTAACTCTCGCCATCCTTTCCCAACCCCTTCCTCACCCTGACCTCACCCCCTCCCACATCCTCGGCGATTCCTCTATTAACTGGTCTCATTCTCAAGGCTCTGCCCACACCCGCCAAAAAGTAACTGTCACCGCTACCATCGATGGCTATCTTCTTAATATGGTCGGTTGGACCTCTCCTCATGCCACTGTCCACCTCACTGCCACCCAAACTGACGCCAAACACGATACCTTGGCTGATTCTGACGGTCAATTCATCTTCTCCTCCCTCCTTCTTCCCAAAGAAACTGGTCTTTTTTGTTTCCTCTCTGAAGACACCGACTCCATCGCTTCTATTCCCTATTGCCTCACCCCTCCTCCTTCTCTCTCCGCTCTCTTTTCTCCCCACTCCTCCGTCCTCACCTCCCTCCCTCCTTCCTTAGACATTCTTGGAGACTCCTCAACTTTTAAAGTCTCCACCGACTCTGGTATTGTTCTTGCTCCCTCCGTTTCTTTAAATGAAACCAAACTCAAACAATACACCGACCTTGACACCACTGGTCGCACTGTCCCCAACTCTTTGGTCAACATCTATCTTTCCAAAAAAAAAGAAAATCTTTTTCAAAAACTCTTCCCTCGCATTTTTTCTCAAGTTAAAGCTAATGATCAAAACACCAACCTCTATCACTCTACTTTCTCCGACCCCGAAGGAAACTTTGTCTTTGACCTTCCCACTGACTCTGACTTAACTTATGAGTTCACCACTAACTCTGCTACCAACCACGGTCTCTCTGCCGAATCCAATCCCTTACGCTACCAACTCTACACCCCTCTTCAATGGATCTTCTTCATAATAAACTCTATCCTCTTCTCACTTTTAAAATGGCTACTTAACCTTCTTACTACCCCCCTAGTCATCATTTTCATCCAACTCCTTATCCTGGCCCTCCTTCTAAAAAAATTCTTTCTTACTCCCCTTAAAGCCCACCCTCTCCCCGCTCTTTACCAAAAGACTCTTGTCCCTCTATCTCATTACCAAACTTCTTTTTTGAAAACTAAAAAATATTTATCCTTTTTTCCTCTTCCTCATTAAGCTTACTTAAACTAAGAAGCTGTATATTAAACTCCAATTTTCCAAACATTTTTTTCCAAAAAGGCTTCAATGGTTTGTCGATTAGCTTTATTTAACAAATTAGAATGAGAAAGTTTACTATTTTTAGCAAACTCGTTTAGAGTAATAATTTTTTTACCTTCCAAATAAGCCAACCTCTTATGATAACTATTAGTCAGTGCTTTACCTACTATTTCCTCCATCACCGTAGTTACTTCTTTAATATCAAATTCTTTAAAAGCTTCATAATATCTCTGTCGATCAACAAACTTTATATTTATAGGTACAAAACCCTCTCGAATAAGTAAGTAATTATTCATCACCCGACCAATACGACCATTACCATCAACAAAGGGATGAATGTATTCAAAAGTTAAATGTAATCGGGCAATGCGTTTGATAATACTTTCATGACTAGTCGCATTGTATTGTGCCAACATTTTTTCAAGCCTTTCAGTAACTTCTTTAGGGGCTGGGGCAATATGACTACCAACCCGAACAAACTCATTTTCTTTTCTAAATCTACCAGCAATATCGTCACGAATATTTAAAATAAGCATTCGATAAAGGATCAAAATTACTTCGAGGGTAAGTTCTTTTTCTTTGGCACACTTATCAATATAAGACACCACTCGAGCCAAATTCTTAATTTCAAAAATTTCCCGCTCAGTAATAAATCGATCAAGCTTAATTTGAGCAAGAACTTTTTCAGTTTCTTCAAAAGTTAAGGTGCTGTTTTCAATGGCATTAGAATTGTAAACTTGCTCTGCAATCTCGGCTTCAGTGATAAGTTGAATAAGGGCTTCTTTACCAGTAAATACTTGGTAATATCTTTGACGAAGCGAATTTATCTTGCTAAAAACTTTAAGCACTTTAACCATACTTTAAATTATAAACCAATTCACGTTTTTGTCAATATAAACGTGAACAAGTAGTAATTTTTGATGTTTTTCACGATTTTGACTTTTTCCATAAAAAACACCTCACCCTTAAACCAGATCAAGGGTCCTATAGCTTGACAATCGTCTGATAATCGTCTATTATTCGTCTAAGATGTTTATTCCCAAATACACTATCACTCACTCACTCCTGGCCAATATTACCAAAATTAACTCTCTAGTAAACAAACTAAATAACCAGCGTTTTGCTAACCTTATTTTGCTTGAATTTGAAAAAACTGCCCGAGAAGTTTCAGCCTACACATCAACCAACATTGAAGGCAATCCCCTTTCTTTAACCCAAGTAAAAAAAATACTAAAATCTAAACCAACTAACATTAAAGATACCCAAAAAGAAATAATAAACTACAATCAAGCTTTAAAAACACTCAATAAACTCCTAAAAAACAAAAACCCCAAACTATCTCTGAAAATAATTCTTGATATTCATCGACAGATAACACAGGGCTTGTTGCCAGATCACGATTCCGGTTCATTACGGAAAAGACCTGTGATAGTTAATGATCCCCAAACAGCTAAAACTGTATACCTCCCCCCCGATATCAAAAAAGTAAACACTTTAACCACTGATTTAATAGATTTCATTAACAAAAACAGTACCAAGGTTAACCCCTTAATCTTGGCAGGAATTTTTCATAAACAAATGCTAATTATCCATCCTTTCATGAATGGTAATGGTCGAACAACAAGACTAATAACTAAAATGCTGCTTGCAAAAATGGGACTAAATACATTCAACTTATTCAGTTTTGAAAACTACTATAACCAAAATATAACTAAATACTTCCAAACAGTTGGAGAATATGGAGACTACAACGATTTAGTTGATAAGATTAATTTTACAAACTGGCTCGAATACTTTACTCAAGGAATAATTGACGAATTATTACGAGTAACAAACATCTTACCCAAAACCGGAAACTCACCTAAAACCAAACTTGAATCCCATCACTTAAAAATCTTAAAACATATAAAAAAGAATGGTTTTATTACTCAACGTGATTACTCAAAACTAACCAACCGAACAAAACCAACACGTGTCTTAGACTTTTTAAAACTAATTGACCTTCAATTAATCCAGCGCAAAGGAAAAGGACGATCCACCCACTATATTTTGTCAGAAAAATAAAAACCCCAAACTACTCTCTTCTCTCCCTTACCTTACTCATACCTCAAAGCGTTCAAAACCGAAATCTTAGTTTAAGATGGAGAAATAAGGACCCCGTGTTTTTTAATTTCAGATACCAAGGGATCCCATTTGTCAGCAAAATCCCTGGGGTGGTAAGGATGTGGTTCAATGAGACCCTCAATTTTATTTGCCAACCTCATTAGATTAATTCGCTCCCGCCAATAATTGTTTCCAAAATCTTTGGAAACAACACAAACATCAAGATCTGAATCCCATCTTTCTTTCTTTCGAGCATAAGATCCAAAAAGTATTAATTTTTCCACCACAATCCCCTGCTCAAGTAGTGCTTGATAATACCTACGAAGCACCACCTTTGGCTTATCAGTTAATAAAGATTTTTGAGCCATTTGCTGTATTTTTTAATTTTATTAAAATATTTTGTTGTGAACTGTTTATCCGCTTCTTTATAAAACTCAAGCTTCTTGCTGTCATATCTGGCAGTTATATTAAAAGGCTGAATTCTAAATCGAATCCGAACACTTGGTAACCAATAACTCTGATTTTAACATCTCTTGAGGGCTGTATAAGTTCGCAAACGAAATACATTAACTCCCCCTTCTTTACTCATACCTCAAAGCATTCAAAGCCGAAATCTTAGTTGCTCGATGTGCCGGATACAGTCCTGTAAACAATCCTACTAAAAATGAAGAGAAGACAATAAACACCACAAAGAAAGGTGGTATGTAAGTTAGGTTCAAAAATCCCTGTCCCCCAAACAAAGACAAACCAGAAATCGCAATCGAAAGGATCTTTCCTATTAAATAGCCCAAAAGTAACCCACTCATTCCTCCCGTCAACCCCATCACCATCGCCTCAGCTAGAAATAAATCTTTCACCTCTCCCGATGTCATTCCCATCGCCTTCATTCCTCCAATTTCTCTTGTCCTTTCAAGTAAACTCACCGTCAGTGTGTTAAACATTCCCAAAATTGCCACTCCCAAAGCCACCAAACCCAAAGAAGATAAAAGCAATCGCAGGTTACCAAAAATTCCCTCAATCTGCTCCACTGTATCAGCTGTACTTGAAGTCCTGAATCCTAAAGTCTCCACTTCCTTTCTTGCCCCATCTAACCCATCCTTCTTTTCTAGTACCACTTTAAGTTGAGAATAGTTTGACACTCCCACTTTACGTAAATCTGTCAATGGAACGTAAAAATAAGCTTCATCATCGTCCTCTATCACTCCTACTACCTTATACTCCATTTCCTCACTCAATGCTTTCCCTTCAATCTCAGGCACCAAACTCTTCACGATAATAAAAGAAACTGTAAATTCTTTCCCTATTGCCTCTGTTGGTATCAAGCTCAAAAGATTAAGCATCCCTGTTGATACTACTGCCTCTCTGTCAGGCTCTCTTTCAAACCCTAAAACTGTTATCTCTTTTTTCTGAGCCGATACTGAAGAACTAAGCTCCACCCACTCCACTCCCGAAGAATCAGTCGACACCACTACTGTATCCAGTTCACTCATT
>JAUWLS010000001.1 GCA_030613565.1 Candidatus Shapirobacteria bacterium
CTTCATATCCTCCTGGCCAAACACCAAGGCAAAGCTCTCTCTGCCTTCATGCTTTTTAAGTTAAAAGACCAACTCTTCTACCCTTATGGTGCCTCCTCCCAAGAAAACAGAGAAGCCATGGCCAGCACTCTCCTAATGTGGCAAACTATTCTTCTAGGAAAAAGGTTAAACTGTAAAATCTTTGACATGTGGGGATCTTTGGGTCCTGACGCCAAACCAACAGACTTTGCCTATGGAGTTCACCGCTTCAAGCAAGGGTTTGGAGGAACTCTTACTGAATTTGTTGGCTCCTACGATTTTGCCCTTAACCACTCTCTTTACAAGCTTTACACCACCACCGACTCTATCCGCTGGAAACTACTTCGTCTCAAAGCCAAACTTCCTTTTTAGACCTAAAGGGCGGGGTATAATATAATTGATTATAGATATTATCTAGTTAGCGTAAATATTTTGGCGGCTAATTCTAAAACAAGGTAAAATACAATAGATTTGAAAAAAATGAACAATCCCATATGAGCAACAAAATTCAAAAAATAAGCAAGTTGAAGAGGTCAGAAAGCTTCATTCAAATAAATACTGTCAAAGGATTCAAATATATCGACAGGGCTGGCGAGATTGTGAATTTATACCACAAAAAAAATGTACCACCGCCTTTTAACATGGGTTTGAATGGTTTGGTAATTGACCAGCCCAAAGATAAGATTGCTGAACTCAAAGTTACCCCACAAATGATATGGATGAAATTTACAGATGTTAGAAAAATTTCAAGCCAAGCGTGTTAGTATAAAAACATGAAGGAAAAGTTAATAAAAGAGTTAGAATTCTGTCTCCAATTATGGGAGAAACAAGGACACTGTGAATTTGGTAGTTACAACAAGTGCGAACAATGTGCGGCTCCCTATCTATTATTGAAACTAATTAGTGGTGAAGTCCTGCATGGCAAGGAAATTAAGAGACTGTCCTTAAAAGACTGGAAAAAGAAACTGGAGATTATTAAAAAAACTTAAAAACCAACTTAAAACTACTCCGTCCCAAAACTACTCACTTTTCAGAAAGTGTAACAGGTTCCTTATGACTAAAAATAATTCTCAAAACCTAGAAAAAATATTCAATTTTTTACACAAAATTGAAAACCTAAAATCTACTTTAAGGTATAACAAAACAACTTCAGGAAGAACAGAATCAAGTGCTGACCACTCTTGGAGACTGGCCTTAATGGTTTTCATAATCGCCGACGAGTTGAAATTAGACATTGATGCGAACAGATCGGTCAAAATCGCCTTGGTTCATGACCTAGCGGAAGCATTAGTTGGAGATATTGATGCAATTTCAATTGCTGAAGGAAAAGTCTCTGAAGGCGAGAAAGAAAAGCAAGAAATCAAAGCAATCGTTAATCTGAAAAAAACTTTACCTGAAACCATTGGTAAAGAAATTTTAGATTTGTGGAACGAATATAACGACAGCAAAACAAGGGAGGCTAAATTTGTAAAAGCATTGGACAAGATCGAAACCTTGACACAATTAGCAGAAAGCGGATACGAAACTTATGACAAACCAGAGTTCATTCCAAACTATGCCAATAAATCTGTAGAGTCATTTCCTGAGTTATCAAACATGCTTAAAATAGTAAAAAGAAAAATAAAGGCTGAATTCAAAAAGGGAAATATTGAGTGGAAAAAAGAATATATATAAACAAAAGATCAAAAGTTGAATTTATCGTAACATTATCTTGCAATACCTCCATATGGCTACAGTTGATACAATACCATCTAGTCTAAACAGAGGAGAAGCTACTCACCATGTAGGCAATCCTTCTTCTGAACAAACAAAAAAACTTCTGCCGGGGGAAGAGTCGTGGGAGGACCTGGAAGGCGAGAAATAAGAGGTGGTAAAGCTGTCCGTAGACGAAGGCGAACTGTAGTAATATCCTAACCAATTACCACTATTTCTTTCTCCCCCAGACAATGCAATCTCGTTTGATTCCGCATCCTCGACAGTGTTCTTCGTCACTTCGGTGTGTATATGACCCCATGTCATAATCCGCAGCATCTTTTGCAAACTTTTTTATGTCATCAGTTGTTGCCAAAGAAGGGGTCCTTGGGGCAAGAAAGCTGTCATTTTGAGGCCCAACTTGTTTGGCCTTTCTCCCTCTCCTCCTCCTCCTTCCTCTTCTTTCATTTTTCATTAGATTAGTGCCTATTTTACCAATAAAATAAAGAAAGTAAAATCCATTTCAAAAATACACACCCCTTGTCGTAATCTTTCATTCCTACATTCACATTCGAAATGCACCACCCTTAACTAATAACTCTGATTTTAACATCTCTTGGGGAGTGAAATAGTCTAGTATTTTTCTCGGTCGGTTGTTAATCTCTCTTACAATATCGTCTAGTTCAACTTGAGTAAGATTCTCAAAACTTGTTTTCTTGGGTAGGTATCTTCGTAGGAGTCCATTGGTGTTTTCATTAGTACCCCGTTGACCGGAACAGTAGGGATCAGCAAAGTAGGTCTTGATCCCCAGTTGATTTAGCTGTTCATGTTTGGCAAACTCAAGACCATTGTCCAGAGTGACTGTTAAAGCAGGGAAGTGTTTAAAGATCTTCTTCTGGGCTTCAATGGTATCAGTAGATGATTTGGAGTTGATTAGTTTGGCTTGAAGGTATTCCTTCCTAGTCTTTCTTTCTACCTCAGTGTGGATGACTTTGCTTTTAGTTTGTCTACCAATGACACTATCTCCTTCCCAATGGCCAAACTGCCTCCTCTTCTCTATTGTTTTATGCCTAATGTGGATAGAAACACGGTTAGGTATTCTGATCCTTTGGGCCTTTCTTCCATACTTCTTTCTCCTCTTCTGTTTCCCGGGTAAGTATTCCCAGAGACAGAGATGTTTATTTTCCGGTTTGTAGATAAAATCATAAATACATTCATGGCTGATAATTCGACGTCCTTGTTCCAACCGTAACCTGCCACTGATTTGTTCCGGGGACCAACCCAGAGCCTTAATTTTTCCAAAACGTAACTGTAGATACAGGGATTTTTCAGAGAGTGTCTTTCACCGGCTTTTGACTTTCGTTTCTTGTATTTAGCTTGAGCATAAATAGAAACATAATACTTTCCTTTGAAACTATTTCTTTTGATTTCCCTACTGATACTGGTATGACTTCTGTCCAATCTTTTACCAATCTCTCTAAAACTTACCTTCTGGGACTGCCAAACAGCAATCAAATCCCTTTCTTGTGGTGTTATTTTGTTTTTCTTTTTCATCCTTGCATTTTACTGCAGGGTGGTGCGATTCAATTTAGAACTTACACACCACCTAACCCCCTTACTTCTCTGTTAAAATATCCCTATGACCAAACCCCTTCTTTCTTCCGACAAAATTGATCATGTAGCCAAGCTGGCTCGTATCAAATTAACTCCCCAAGAAAAAAAAGATTTCAGTCGTCAAATCTCTGATGTCCTTTCCTACATGGATCGTCTCAACAAAGTTGACACTGAAAATACCTCTCCCACTTTCCAAGTCACTACTAAACCTTTATCCCCCCAAGACCTAAGAACTGATAAACCAGGAAAATCTCTTACTAGTAAAGACGCCCTCTCTACCGCTTCACAGACTCAAGACGATTATCTTCTTTCTCCTCAAACTGTAAAAAAATGATCAATCCCTATCTAACCATTCCCCAAATCCAAACCTCCTTAAAAAAAGGAGACTTTAGCTGTCAGGACCTCACCTCCTTTTATCTTGACCGCATCAAATCCCTTGATCCCAAAATCAAAGCTTTCATTACCATTACTCCCAAAGTTGCTTTGGATAAAGCCAAAGAAATTGATCAAAAAATAAAAGATAAAAAACTCTTAGGTAAACTTGCCGGGTCTACTATGGCCGTCAAAGACATTTACCTCACCAAGGGTATCGAGACTACTGCCGCTTCCCAGGTCCTCAAAGGCTATATCCCTCAATACTCTTCTACGGTCTATCAGCGTCTTGTTGATGAGGATGCTATTCTTCTTGGAAAAACCAATACTGACACCTTTGCTTTTGGAGCTAGTACTGAAAACTCTGGTTTCTTTACCACTAAAAACCCCTACGATACTTCTCTCATTCCCGGAGGATCCTCTGGTGGTTCCGCTGCTGCCCAATCTGCTGGTCTCTGTACCTTTTCTCTAGGAACTGATACTGGTGGTTCTATAAGGCAACCCTCGTCTTTGTGTGGTATCTCTGGAATTAAACCCACTTACTCTAGAAACTCACGCTATGGAATTGCTGCCATGGCTTCTTCTTTTGACTGTCCTGGTGCTTTTGCTCATTCTGCCAAGGATCTTTCTATTGTCACTTCTGTTATGGCCGGAAATGACCCTCATGATGCTACTTCTTCCAAAGAAGTGGTCCCCGACTATTCCTCTCTTTTAGAAAACAAAAATCTAAAAGGTTTAAAAATCGGTCTCCCCAAACAATATTTCACCGGCTCTATTGATCCCGAGGTTAAAAAGAATGTTTTGAAAGCGGCCAAGACCCTTGAAGAAAACGGCGCCCAACTAGTTGGTGTCTCTCTTCCCAGTACTGACCTTGGTATTGCTGTCTATTATGTCTTGATGCCCTGTGAAGTTTCTTCTAATATGGCCCGTTATGATGGCCTTCGTTTTGGTCAATCTAAAAAGGACATCAAAGATCTTCTCTCCTACTACCTTGAAACCAGAGGGGATTACATGGAATCAGAACTTAAAAGAAGAATCATTATTGGTACCTACTTTTTATCCGCCGGTTACTTTGACGCCTACTATCTTAAGGCCTCCAAAGTCCGGACTATCATTAAAAAAGAATTTCAAGATGTCCTATCTCATGTTGATCTTCTTTTAACTCCCACTTCTCCCACTCCCGCTTGGAAGATAGGAGAGAAAGTAAACGATCCTCTAAAGATGTATCTTGCTGATGTCTATACTGTCTGTACAAACGTTGCCGGCCTCCCCGCGATTGCTCTCCCCACCTCTCCCTCAAAAACCAATCTCCCTATCGGTTTCCAACTTATAGGAAACTACTTTAAAGAAGCTGACCTCTTCTCTGTTGCTCATCAGTATCAATCTCTTACCAATCATCATTTAATTCATCCTAAATTATGAACATTACTCCCATCATTGGACTCGAGATCCACATCCAACTAAACACCAAGACCAAAGCCTTCTGTTCTTGTTCCACCGACTACTTCAAGTCTCCTCCCAATACTTACACTTGTCCTGCTTGTTTAGGTCTCCCCGGAGCTCTTCCAGTTCCTAACAGGCAAATCATAAAAAAAGGAATTCTCTTTGCTCTCTCAGTCAACGCCACTATCCAAAAAGAAACTCACTTTGACAGAAAAAACTATTTCTACCCCGATCTTCCCAAAGGTTATCAAATCAGTCAATTTTACAAACCTCTTATTAAAGATGGTTTGGTAAAAATTACTGTTAATGAGCAAGAAAAAGAAGTTCGCATTGCCGAGGCTCATCTTGAAGAGGATGCAGCCAAATCCATCCACCAAAGAGGTCATACCTTAGTCGACTTCAATAAAGCTGGAATCCCTCTTTTGGAGATTGTTTCCGAGCCCGACATCGCTTCTTCAAAGGAAGCAAAAATCTACGCTCAAAAAATACAACAACTTGTCCGCTATCTTGATATCTCTGACGCCAACATTGAAGAAGGTAGTATGCGCGTTGAACCCACCGTTAACTTAAAAATCAAAGATAACAAGAAAACCTATTACACTCCCTTAGTTGAAGTAAAAAATATTGCCTCTCTTTCTGCTGCTGCCGCCGCCATTGACTACGAAATAGAAAGACAAACTGACGAGTTTAGAAAAACCAAACAAGAAAAAAACCCTAAAAACAAAACCACCAGGGGTTGGGACATGGACACAAAGAAAACCTTTTTACAAAGAGAAAAAGAGGGGAGTGCTGACTACCGCTATTTCCCCGAGCCAGACATCCCCCACTTTTCCATTTCAGATGATTTTATAGATTCTCTTCAAAAAACACTTCCTGAACTTCCTGATGCAAAAATGGCTCGTTACCAAAAGGAACTCACTCTCTCCATCTACGATTCATCTCTTCTGGTTGAAGATAAAGACCTTGCCCTCTCTTTCGAAAAAGCACTGGGAGAAAAACCTCAAAAAGATTTTGCTAAATTCACTGCCAATCTTTTCCTAGGCGTCATTAAAAAACATCTAAACGAAACCCAAGAAACAATTGATATTAAAAGAATAAAAGAAAAAGATTTTACTTATCTTTTTTCAGCTACTCAAAACGGGGACATATCTTCCACTGTTGCCAAGGATGTAATTCTAGAAGTCTACAAAACCAAGAAAGATCCTCAATCAATCATTAAAACAAAAGGACTATCTCAAATATCAGACACTAAAGAACTAGAAAAATTAGCCCAACAAATCATTAAAGATAATCCAAAGGCTGTAGAGGACTGCAAGAAGAATCCCAACTCCATTGGATTCCTAATTGGACAACTAATGAAACTAAGTAAGGGTTCTGCTAACCCTCAGTTGGCTCAAGAAATACTCAAAAAACTACTCGGCTAACTACTTCCAAGCATCACAGATCAGTTTATATGCACAAAAGTCGCAAGGAAATGGCCTCCCTGGTTTTGCCTTAAAATCACTATTAGACATTTCCTCTGCTGTCTCTGTTATTTTCTTTCTCATTTCTAAAACTTCTTCTGCTGTTCTCGTAGTGGACACTTTTTCTTTTGAGTCCAAAAACCACAAACTAAGTTTCATCTTATCTGTTGGTCTAGACCACCAACTTCTATTACTCTCATCACTTGCTGCCAGCGCATACATTGTCAGTTGTTCATTTTTATCCATGTCATTCTGACTCGGCACCTTTCCTCCAGTTTTGTAATCAATTATCTCCACCTCCCTGTTTCCAATATCATCCACTCTGTCTATTACTCCTCCAATTCTTAAGTCCGGTGACAGTCTTATTGAAAAAGGTTGTTCTAAAACTAAAACCTTACTCATCTTTTCTTCAGAAAAATCCTTTTTGTAAAAAGCTGAAAGCATTCCCTCCGCTTTCTTATAAGTATCTTTCTCATGATCCTTATTATCAAAACCAACTGATTGCCAAGTCTTTTTCAAAGCCTCTAAAAGCTCTTCTTCTTTTCCTTCCATTACTCTAGTTTTTACTCCCTGATAAAAATCTTTAAGACTCTGATGCACTGCCGTTCCTAACACCTGTGCTGCTGATGGAGGAGAAGGAAGGTTTAGTATGTATCTGTACCTATATTGCTTAGGACAAATTGAAAATCCATTCATCTGTGAATAAGAAAGATAATTTATCCTTACCCCATCCGTTTTTTCTCTTACCAGTTCCTTTACTTCTTCCGCTTTCTCCCAACCCAGTAAGCTCATCTGTTCTTCTTTTGCACTACTTTTTATCTCCACCCCTTCTCCTAAAGCTTCTTTCACAAAGATAGATAACTTCTTTTCTCTCTTGGCCGCTTCGTTGTAAAACTTTGCTCCCGTTAAAAACAGTCTTTCCTTGGCTCTAGTTATGGCCACATAAAACAATCTTCTTTCTTCCTGTTCATGTGGATCTCCCTCCGGAAGCATCTCCTGTACCAATTCATCTGGTAGAGGAATCTGTTCACTCCTTCTTCTTGTTGGAAACCTCTGATCTACTAGATTTACCAAAAACACTCCCTTAAACTCCAATCCCTTTGCAGAATGCACTGTCAAAACATTCACCGCATCATTTTGACTCCACTCCTTACCTCCCACCAAAGGACTCTCTCCCAGCTCAATCTGCATTAAAAGCCAGTCTAAAAGTTCTGTTACTCCTCTTTCCTCTCTTCCATTTTCAAAAGATTTTATCTTTTCAAAAAGTCTGCTTATATTCTTCACTATCATTTCCATCTCCTCACTCTCTGCCCCCATCATTTTGTCCAAAAAGTCAGTGTCCCGTAGATAAAAATAAAGAATCTGTCCTCCACTCTCTGTTTTAATCTTTGAAAGATGAGATTCAAACACTTCCAAAAACTTCTTCAAAGCCTCTTTACTCTCCTCACTTACTACCGGTGGCTTACTACTATACTGTCCAAACCTTAAGTTCTCTTTTTGTTCCCAATTCCAGTTAATTACTTTTTTAATGATTTCGTAAAAACTCAAACTCTGTCTTTTTGCATAACCTCTGATTAAGGCAAGGTCTCTTTGGTCTATTCCAATCTGATGAGATGACAAAACTGAAAAAGCAGCCACATCATCTACTGGATCTACTAGTAACTGTAGATAAGAAACCAGTTCTTTTATCTCTCTTTGCTTCAAAAGCTTACTTGGCCCCAAAAACTGATAGGGGACACCCTCTCTTCCCATTTCCAGTAAAAATGGTTCTGCATGGTTATTTGCTCTTACCAACACTGCAAAATCTTTCCAGTCCCAGCCGTCCTTCTCTTTAATCTCTTTCATTTTCTCTACTACCATATCTGCTTCTCCTTCCACTCTCTCCTCAAAGAAAAACTCCGGTTCTACTCCCTTTCTACCATCTTCACTCACCAAGTTTTTGCTGATTCCCATCTTTGCCTCCAGAGTATCCGGATCATTGTGTTTAATTAATCTGTACGCTGCGTCTAATATTGCTTGACTTGATCTATAGTTTTTGGTCAACACTACTTTTTTTGTTTCCTTATATTTATCAATGAATCCCAAAATGTTTGAAACCGCTGCCCCTCTGAACTTATAAATCGATTGACTGTCATCCCCCACCACAAATAGGTTGGGCTTACTTTTTGGTGGACAAAGCATCTCCACCAACTTGTTCTGGGCAATGTTTGTATCCTGATATTCGTCCACCAGTACATGAGAAAATCTTTTTTTGTACTTCTCCAACACATTTTTCCTCTTTAAAAACAGTTCCACCGTGTTTGAAATCAAATCTGCAAAATCCATCACTCCCAACTCTTCTTTCACCTTCTGATAAATCTCATAAGCTGAAACCAGCTCTAAAAGCCTTTTCTTTTCCAGTTCATCTTCTTCCGACAATTTTCCATCCCCATACTTTCCCTCCACAAATTTTTTGTAATCTTCCACTCCCACCACCTCGTCTCTTAGTCTGGAAAAATGTTGCACTAATCCATAAAGAAACTTGGTTGGATTAGAAACTGGTCTGTAGTAATCCAGTCCCAACTCATGAATCCTTTCCTGAAGAATTCTTACTGCTTCTGCTTCTGAAAGCAATCTATACCCCGGATCTATTCCAATATGTAATCCATCTTCCTTTAAAACTCGATCACAAAACCCATGAAAGGTTCCTATCCAAATCTGGCTATAAGACAAAGGCATTACTTCATCCACCCTCTCCTCCATTTCCTTTGCTGCCTTTTCTGTAAAAGTAAGAGCCAGTATCTCTGAAGGGTCTACGTTTTTCTTTCCTATCAACCACTTAATCCTCTCTGTAATTACTGTTGTCTTTCCTGTTCCAGCCCCAGCAATAATCAATAGAGGTCCAGACTCGTGTTCTACCGCCTTTTTCTGTTCTTTATTTAATATCTTCCCCATCTATCTAGAATATCACCAATCTTCCCAAAGCTAAACCTATCACTATATATAGTATATAAGCCCATAATATTGACTTATTACCCTAAAAATCATAAAATACAACATGTGCATACCGAGAGAAAGACTTGTTTCTAGAGCAAAAGATATCCAAAAAGCAGTTAGAAGAAATGATGAGAGGGCCTTACAGCAGCACAGGCAAGATATAGCTGGCGGTTTGCGAATAGGGGTTTTAAGTAAAAGAAACGGTCGTCAACTAGTAAGAATGACCAGAAGAAGAACTCCCGGATCAGGGGCTCGAGAATATGATCATAGATACAACAGACTTTTTCTGCCAGAATAACCCATGACTAAAACAAAAAAAACCCAAAAAGAAGAAACCTATGAAATTAGTGGGGAGAAACTCCTCTCAAAAGTAAAAGAACTTATCAAAGAAGGTAATGTCAGAGAGATAAGCATTAAAGACAAATCTGGAAAAACCCTCATTGTTCTACCTCTTACTCTTGGTGTTGTTAGTGCTGTTCTTGCTCCTCCTTTAGTTGCTATTGGAGCCATCGCTGCCCTTGTCACTGAGTGCACCATCTCTGTCAAAAGGAACAAGTAATTTAATTTCTTACCCCACTTTAAACAACTCTTATTCTGTCTGTTGATATCTCTCCTGGCACTAACACTTCTGCCATGTCTTCTGGTAACTCATGATCACCATCAAGATATTGTCTTAGGGTGACTGATTCTTCCCAATATTGTCTAATGTTGTTTAGGGTATTCTCTCTCTGGTTTTTTATAAAAACTGGATTTACTGTAGTATTCTGGGTAGGGCCCTCTTTGCTTACCATAAGCCACTGATTTGCTTTGGAAAAATATTCCCCCCATGCAACCCTTGCCTCTGCTGGATCAACCTTGATCTCAACCAGCTGATATTCCTCTTCATTAAAACCATAATAATTCTCTCCGGCCGCTTCTCTGTCGGGAAATGCAAACAAGCATTCCCCCCTGTCTATTTCTATACCTTGTCTTTGCCTTTCTTTATCAAAAAGATCCTCAATACTTTCACCACTGTCACCAGCAGACACTTTAGCCCTTCTGTCCATAGCGTTATCTTCTGGTTTAAAACCACGTTCAGCTAGCCTTGAAAGATCTTCTTGGCGAACAAAAGAAAAAACAGAAACATAATCTTTGGGAATTTCTCCAAACTCACGCAATGCTAAGGGTGATGTGCTTTTTTGAAATGCTTGTTGACCTATTTCTACTGTGTCTTCCGACATATAATTATCCTATCATTTCCTAACTATTCTCCTATTTCTTTCACTTCCTCCTCGCCTTCTCTCAACTGTTCCATACCAGATAACTTTTGCCCCATCACTGCTACCGTTTGGTTCACATCTCCTATCTTTGAATATGCGTTACCCAAGTGCTTTCCTAGCACTCCCAATCCTTCTTCGACTTTTCCGTAATCTTTCTTAACTGATCTTAATAGTCTAAAAACCTCTTTTCCTCTCGTCTCAATTTTTTGTCCTTCAAAAGACAAAAGTATTGTCTGTAAATGTGCATACAGCGTTGTGGGGGAAACAGGATACACTCTCTGACTTCTTGCATAATCTGTTAACTCTGAAATATTCACCAATTCATAAAACACTGATTCTGATGGAATGTACATTAGCGCAAAATCAAGCGTTCCTTCGTCTGGCAAAATATACTTTTTTCCAATCGTTCTGATATGAGATCGAACATCGTTAATAAATGCTTTTTTAAAAACAACCTTTTCTTTTTTAGTTTCACTTTCATTCATTTTCTTAAAGTTTTCCATTGGAAACTTTGAGTCTATTGGTAAAATTCCTGCACTTGTTCTTATTGCCGCATCCACCTTTTCTCCTGATTTAAAGCTGTACTGTAAATGAAACCTTCCTTTTGGAAACATCTCTGTTATCAAACCTTTCAAAACCTCTTCTCCAATATTTCCTCTCATTTTAGGAGAATTTAAAAAGTGCTGCAAGTCCTTTATTGATCTTCCAATTTCACTCATCTGTCCCACCTCTTTTGCTACTTCAGAAATACTCTTTGCAGCCAAATCCAATCTCTCATTCATCGCCTGTGTACTCCTACTTAAAGCCTTGTTTACTAGTCCTGCATTGTCCTGCAAAAGTTTGGCCACTGATTGATTCAATCTAGCCAAGGCCTCTCTGTCTTGTTTTGATTTTTCATCTGCCGAACTTTGGTTAGTTTTCAACCATTCCACCAAAGCATCATCCATCTTCATCTTTTCACTCATCGACCCGATCTCTTTTTTCAGCAGTAGATATATCCCAAACCCCGCACCTACAAACAAAAGTATTAATCCAAGAATTGAAAAAATGTTCATGCCAAATCTTAACACAGACAACCCCTTGAAAACCCGAAACTTTAAAGTAAGAATGAATAATGACCAGAAGAAGAAAGCCAGTTCTGAAAATCAAACTTACTCCTCAAACCAAAAGGCTTCTCACCCTCTTTCTTTCTGTAATTCTTATCACCTCCCTGTTCTTTTTTGTGACCAATTTTCCTCCCCAAGGTTTCTTTAGTATTTTTGTCTTTTTTCTCCTTCTCATCCTTACTCTCCTCGTTCTTTTCCAAACCATCTTTTTTACTCTCGCTTTTCGCTACACTCTTCTAATCACCTCATATCTTTGGTTCTTGTTTTTCTTAAGATATCTTCACCAACTTCACTCTCTTAACCTAATTCTCCTCACTGCTCTCTTTTCAGGCCTTTATTTTCTGGCCAAACCCTACACTGCCAAAAAAAGATAGATCACAAAGATGGGGGGTTATAATAACCCATGAGAAAACCAGGAAGAGAATTCCCACACCTAACCCCTTCCTGTGCAAACTGTGAAACAAAAATAACTCCCTTTGTCCTTAGTGTTTTTGGTCACCAAACCTTTCTTCGTGGCCCTTGTAGTAGTGCTCTAAGGGCTTATAAAAAACTGGGGCTACAAAATTCTCTCTGTCCTGCCACCATGCAAGGTCGAACTTTAAATAACCACCAAACTCTCCCGAAAAATACACTACAATAGCAATTGTGCCAGAACCAATAATGAAATTCGACCCCTGTTCCGTGTGTTCAAGAAGAGGGCCTGTTACCACCATTGTCGTGAGGAGTTTGGACAAACTGGGATATACGATTTTGTCTTAAAAACCCTGTTCTCGTTCTCCAAGGTGTTCTCTTAGGTCAATGTCTAGAAGGTCAAGATGGTAATAACTCCTTTTCCCTCTTGACATAAATTAGCAGTCAGACTAGACTACTGCTAATGACTGATCTAACCCAAAGACAAATCCAAATCTTGCGCTGTATTGCTGAAGAGTTCATCGAGACTGCTGAGGCAGTGGGATCTGAATCCCTTGAGAAAAAATATTCTCTTGGAGTTTCTCCGGCTACTGTCAGAAACGAAATGGCCACCTTGACCCAAATGGGATACCTTAAAAAATCTCATTCATCTTCCGGTCGTGCTCCCACTTCACTGGGATTAAAGTACTACGTCCGAAACCTTGTTAAGCCCGAAACCATGTCTATAAAAGACGAGGTTTCAGCCAAAGAAAAAGTTTGGGATTACCGAACTGAGTTTGATCGTCTTTTAAAAGAAGCAACCAGAGAACTAGCCCAACGCACTAGATCTATGGCCATTGCCACCACTGACCAGGGTCACTTAGTGGTCACCGGAGCTTCCAATCTTTTAGAACAACCCGAGTTCTACGACATTGATGTTACTAAAACCATTCTTTCTCTTCTTGACCGAACCGACTATTGGTTTGAATTAATTCAAAAATCTCTAGGTAGCACCTTCGAACAGGATTTCCATCTTCTTTTGGGCGAAGATTTGGGAATGGAACTACTGGAACCCTGTGGCTTTATTTATCAACACTACGAAGCCGGCCCCTATAAGGGTGTCATGGGCATTGTCGGTCCCGCCCGCCAACCTTATTCTCAAGTTATTCCTTTAGTCAATTATTTTGCTAACCTTATTGGTGAAATCACTGTTTCTTAAAAAATGGTAAAAACAAAATCAAAAAAGACAAAAAAAACTTGCCCTAATTGTCAGCCTTTTAAAGAAAAACTTTCTCGTTCTTTAGCAGACTATGACAATCTTTTAAAAAGGATTAATTCACAACGTGAACAAGTTAAAAATCTGGCTGCTGCCTCTTTGGTCGACAAACTCTTAGGCGTCCTTGACGACTTTGATCGGGCTCAAACCCACCTTAAAGACCAAGGATTAAAGATTGCCATCGATCAGTTCACCTCCGTCCTTTTTTCAGAAGGAGTAGGGGAGATCAAGGCTCTTAAGTCTACTTTTGATCCTCAGTCCATGGATTGTGTCGATGTCAAAAAAGGCAAGAAAAACCAGGTTTTAAAAGTTCAACAGAAAGGCTATACCCTAAATGGTACAGTCATTCGCCCCGCCAAAGTTATAGTAGGTGCGGGTAATTAAAAAATTAATTATTTTATAAACAAAAAAATATGTCCCACAAAATAATCGGAATCGATCTTGGAACCACTAACTCCTGCGTAGCAGTTATGGAGGGTGGTAAACCTAAAGTTATCCCCACTGCTGAAGGAAGAAATCTTATCCCTTCAGTAGTCGAAATAACTAAAAAATTAGTCGGTGATTTAGCCAAGCGTCAAATGGTCTTAAATCCTGAAACCACCATTTACTCAATAAAAAGAATCATCGGTCGACGTATGGGTGATAAAGAAGTCGAAAAAACCCAAAAAATGGTCCCCTACAAACTTGTTGCCGGAAAAGACAACGTTGTTGCTGTCGAAGTTGAGGGTAAAACCTATACCCCTCAAGAAATATCCGCCAAGATTCTTCAAAAAGCTAAAACAGACGCCGAAGCCTATCTTGGAGAAAAAGTAGAGGAAGCAGTTGTTACTGTTCCTGCTTACTTTGATGATTCTCAACGTCAGGCCACCAAGCAAGCTGGAGAAATCGCTGGCTTAAAGGTAAGTCGTATTGTTAACGAACCTACCGCCGCCGCCCTTGCTTTCGGTATGGACCAGAAAAAATCTGGAACCATTGCCGTTTACGATCTTGGAGGTGGAACCTTTGACATTTCCATTCTTGAAATCGGAGACGGAGTCTTTGAAGTAAAAGCTACCAATGGAGATACTTTCCTAGGTGGAGATGACTTTGACCACAAAATCATTGAATGGGTCATTGATACTTTTAAAAAGGACACTGGGGTCGATCTTCAAAAAGATCCTCAAGCTCTTCAAAGAGTTAAAGAAGCAGCTGAAAAAGCCAAGATTGAACTTTCCTCCTCCGAGGAAACTGAAATCAATCTTCCTTTTATCACCCAGGTTGACGGTCAACCTCAACACTTGACCCTCAAGCTAACTCGCTCTGAACTCGAAAAACTAGTTGATGATCTTATCCAAAGAACCGAAAAACCAGTCAAAGACTGTTTAAAGGATGCTGGACTTAAGCCTTCTGATATCGACGAGATTCTTCTTGTCGGTGGTCAAACCAGGATGCCTAAGATCAGAAAATTGGTTAAAGAACTCTTTGGGAAAGAGCCCAACAAGTCTGTTAATCCTGATGAAGTTGTTGCTGTTGGTGCTGCTGTTCAGGGAGCTGTCCTTACCGGAGAAGTAAAAGACGTTGTCTTACTAGACGTCACACCTTTAACCCTTGGTCTTGAGACCATGGGTTCTGTAAGAACTCCTCTTATCGACAGAAATACCACTGTCCCAACCAAGAAATCTCAGACCTTCTCAACTGCGGCCGATAATCAGACCCAAGTTGAGATCCATGTTCTTCAAGGAGAGCGTCCTATGGCCGCCGACAACAAGTCTTTAGGAAGATTTGTCCTAGATGGCCTTCCTCCTGCTCCTCGAGGTATGCCTCAGATCGAAGTTACTTTCGACATCGATAGTAATGGAATCTTAAATGTTTCAGCTAAAGACAAGGCTACTGGTAAAGAACAAAAAATCAGTATCCAAAATGCCACCAATCTCACCGAGGAAGAGGTGGAAAAAATGAAACAAGATGCCCAAAAGCATAAAAAAGACGATGAGGATAAAAAATCCAAAGCACAGGCTAAAAACAAGCTCGATGCTACTATTTTCTCTGCCGAAAAAACCCTCACTGATCTTAAAGACAAGATCAAATCTGAGGACAAAAAGAAGCTAGAAGAAGAAGTTAAAAAAGCTAAAGATGTTCTTGCTAAAGAGGACTCAAATAAAGATGAGTGGGCTAAAGCTGATGAATCTTTAAGTCAAATCCTTCAAGCTGTTGGCACTGCCATCTATCAACAACAGCAAAAAGCTGATGCTAAGTCTGCACCCAAACAAGGTCCTGTACCTAAAAAAGGTAAAGCTAAAAAAGAAGATAAGGCAGACGACAAAACCAAAGCCGAGGAAGGACAAGTTGTCGAAGAATAAGTAAAAAGAATCTATAATCTAGGCTGTCCTCCAAAAGAGGACGGCCTATTTTTATAAAAAAATAAAAAATGAAATCAGATTTTTACGAAACATTAGGAGTTGAAAAGGGGTCTTCTGCTGCCGAAATCAAAACGGCCTATCGCAAGATGGCCTTAAAATGGCATCCCGATAAAAACAAAACCCCCGAAGCTGAAGAAAAGTTTAAGGGAATAAACGAAGCCTACGAAGTACTATCAAACTCTAAAAAGAAAGAGGCCTATGATCAATTTGGTCATGCCGCTTTCCAAGGTGGAAGAGCTGGGCCTCAAACTGGCGGTACTAATACTTATCAACAGGGCCCCTTCACTTACACCTATACTAGTGGTCAAGCAGGTCAAAACCCCGACTTCTCCTTTGGTGGATTCAGCAATCCTTTTGATATTTTTGAACAATTTTTTGGCGGGGGATTTGCCCAAAACCGAGGCCCTCGTGTTCCTACCTACAAACTCCAAATAGAATTCATGGATGCAGTTCACGGTTGTGAAAAAGAGGTCCAATTAGACTCTGGTGAAAGTAAAAAAATCAAGATTCCTGCCGGTGTAGCTGATGGTCAACGTATTCGTTTCCAGGACTTCTATCTCTATATAGACGTCCTTCCCCATCCTGATTTTAAAAGAGATGGAGACGATGTCTTTATTGCAGTGCCTCTTACTCTCACTCAAGCTATTTTGGGAGACAACATCATGGTTCCTACCCTTGAAGAAAAAGACTTAAAAGTAAAAATAAGACCAGGAACTCAACCCAATACTCTCATAAGACTACGCAGTAAAGGTATTAAAAATCCCCGAGGATACGCCAAAGGGGATCTGTATATTAAATTGAAAATAGAAATACCCTCCCGCCTCACAAGAAAACAAAAAAAACTCCTGAAAGAATTAGACTTTTAAAACAGCCACTAATCTCATTTTGCCTGTTTGAACTTCCCTCATTGTTCTCGCACCTTCCAGAAAACAAAATTTCCCTGACCCAGTTCTCTGAAGAGGTCCTTTTGGGGCTTCAGCAGACCTACAAGTCTCTGCAGGCACCCTCAATCTTGAAAACCTGACCGGAACTCTCTGAATATGTATAAATAAATATGGAAATCCCAGATAGACCAAGAAAGACAGAAACTAAAAAAGAGATCAAAAAAGAACAAGAAGAATTAACAGGAATACAAAAAACCATGATGGCCATTTTAAAACAATTTGCAAACCTTGCTCAGGCAGCTAGTGATATACCACCAATAAAACAGGAACCAGAAGATTCTAATATCATTGATTCTACCTGTGAAGTTGTTAGTCCTGAATCAAAAGAAAGTGAGAATATCAACTAGGTCTCAACTAATGGCAGATCAATTAAAGAGAGCAATAGTCCTTCGGACTTACCATCTCCCAACTCGAAGAAGTATAAGACCCCAGTTAAGAGAAGATATTGCCACTTCCAGTGCTGTGCTGAGTAGTTCAGGACAGTCGATCTTTTTCCCAAGAAGATATAAAGATTAACCTATTTTCACTCCCAGTTTGGTCAACTCTTTTTTAAACTGTTCAAAGTCTTCATATAAAAACGCATTTATTCCCAATTCCAAAGCTCCTTTCAACTTGTCCTCACCATCATCTGAATAAACTATCTCTTCCGCCAAAACCCCAGATCTCCTTATAAGTTCCTCAAAAATACCCTTATCTGGTTTTGTAATTCCCACCTCATAAGAAAAAACTGGGACATCAAAATCTTTCAAAAATCCAAACTTCTCTTCAAGTTTTTTTATCCTGGTTACAAAATTATTTGAACAAATACACGTTTTATAACCGTTCTCTCTCACTTTTTTCGCCACTTCACTAACACTCTGATCTATTTCATACCCTGAAACCAAAAGACCCATTAGCTCTTCAATTGTTTTTGAAATACCCCAATAATCAATGGTTTCTTTCCAAAAAACTTCTTCTTTAGTTTCACCTCTTTTGAATTTCATCATTGGTTCTCCATGGAGAATATGATCTACATTTTCTTTACTGACCCCCAAATCCATTATCGACTCTTTAAAAGAAGAAAACCCCTTACTTGTAAAATAAACCCCATCTAGATCAAAACAGACCGCTTTTATCATCCTCCATTTTAGCAAAAACTTAAAAAATTGACCTCTCCTTCCTAAACCGCTATAACTAAACTATCCATGAAAAAACTTATCCTGCTCTCTTTTACTCTCTTAACCACAACACTCCTTCTTTCTTCCTGCACTCTTAAATCTAAAAAGCCAGACCAACTTGCCCAAGAAAACATTAAAAACAAAGCCTTAGATTTTTGCAACGATACTGAACAAAAAACAGTCTTTCTTTGTGACGACTTTATTAAAGTAACTACCCCTTTGGTTGGAAATGGCCCCACTTACTACAAACCAGACGGATCCGAACTAAGTTGCCCCCTTGTTTCTCCTGCCTCAATATCTCAAGAATGCAAAGACCTTGCCTTGTCAGAAAACTGTCAACAACTTTGTCAGTCAGCTATTAAGGTAGACGAGAGACCAATAGATCCGGCCCAAGAAACTATTAGAGAAGTAATGACCAAAACCAACATTTCTTTCTCCCATATCCAGACCGGCCAATTTATGTGGAACACTAAAGAGGCCCCTCTCTCTTTCTTTCCCAGCCAAGTTACCAGTCAAAAAGTTACTAACCAGGAAAAGCAGGACGTGGAAAACATTATCTTAGACATGGGATTCCAAAAAAGTCCCAATAATCCTCCTCTTGATTTGTCAGTCAATTTTCAGGGCTACGAAAAAACAGACCCCGAGACCCAAACTCAAATTATTTGCAAAGTTTTCTCAGAAACTTCTCTTCCTGATTCTAATCCCGAAGATGATGTCCCTGCTCCTGTAAATAAAGAGGGAATGAAAATTGCTTGTGCCACTCTTTAGCCAGTCGTTCTCGCTCATTGCCTACCTAGCTATAATTTGATACACTCATCCAGGTTATAAAGACCTACCTTTAAAGGGCCTATAAAGTGCCCTTTTTTTGTTAAAACAAATAAAATAAACATATGGACATAAAAAAATTACCAAAAACAGAATTCGCCGCCGCTGTTGCCCAAATTGCTGGTGAAAGAGGTATTGATCCCCAAGAAGTTGTTAACGCTGTTGAGATGGCTCTAATTGCCGCCTATAAGCGTGACGCTAAAGATAGAGATATTGAAATAACCGAAGAACAGGAATTTGAAGTAACCCTTGACTCCTATACTGGTGAATTCAAGGTTTTTGAAGTCATAGATGGTAAACAAAAAGATGTTACTCCTCCTGGATTTGGCCGTATCGCTGCCCAAACTGCTAAACAAGTCATTCTCCAACACATCAGAGAAAGTGAGAAAGATACTGTTATTGCTGAATACAAAGAACGTCTCGGTACTGTAGTAAACGCCACTGTTTTACGTGTCGACAACTATAAAGTAACCGTTGGTATTGGAAAAGCAGAAGCTGTTATGCCTCGCATGGAACAGGTTAGACAAGAAGAATATCATCCCTCTCTCAAAATCGCTGTTCTCTTAAAAGAAATTAAAACCGACGAAGAAACTGGTCATAGAGACATCGTCGTCTCCCGTTCAGATCCTCAACTGGTTGTCGAACTCTTCCGCCGAGAAGTACCTGAAGTTGCCGCTGAAACCGTAGAAATCAAAAAAATTGCTCGCCTTGCTGGAGACCGAACTAAAATCGCTGTCTTCTCAGAACAACCCGGGGTTGATCCTGTTGGTTCCTGTGTCGGTCAAAAAGGAATTCGTGTCCAATCAGTTTTAAGAGAGCTTCCTTCTGATGAAAAAGTAGATATCATTCCCTTTTCCGCTGATTTTGACACCTTTGTAGCTCAAAGTCTTTCTCCTGCTGAAGGAGCAAAAGTGCTTGAAAAAGGTGAAACAGAAACTGTAGTTTCCATTCCTGAAGATCAACTAGCTCTCGCTATTGGTGAAGGTGGAGACAATGTTAGGCTAGCAAGTCAACTTACTGAAACTGAAATTAGAGTTGTTGCTAAAGAAGAAGTCAAAGAGAAAGAAAAAAAACCTTCTTCCAACAAAGAAACAAAAAAGAAAAAGAAAAAGAAGACAACTAAAGTAAAAAAGAAAGTTGTTTCCAAAAAAGACAAGAAACAAAAAGAAGAAAAAAAACCTAAGACCAAAAAGAAAAAAGCCAAAACAAAATGAACCGCCAATTCATCTTAACAATCCATAATCTAAATTTATGCCTAAGAAAAAAGCAACTCCTAACCAAAATTCTACCCGCCCACCCATCGTCACTCTCATGGGGCATATCGATCATGGAAAAACCTCTCTCTTAGACAAAATCAGAAACACTCGCACTTGGTACAGAGAAACTAAAGGAATTACCCAGCACACCTCTGCCTACCAGGCACAAGTTGAACAAAAAGACGGCACCAAAAAACTCATTACTTTCATAGATACCCCTGGACACGCTGCTTTTTGCGATATGCGTTCTCGTGGGGCACAAATTACAGATATTGTTATTCTTGTTGTTGACGCCAAAGAAGGTGTAAAACCCCAAACTAAAGAATGTTTAAAGTTAATTAAAAAAACAGACCTTCCCTTTATAGTTGCTATAAACAAGATGGATCTTGATGGCGTTACCACCGACAAAGTAAATTCCGAACTAGTCGCCCAAGACCTAACTCCAGAAGTTTACGGAGGCCAACTTGCCACCTTCCCTGTTTCAGCAAAAACTGGAAAAGGAATAGACCAGCTTCTAGAAATGGTTCTTTTAAACGCTGACCTCTTAGATCTAAAAGCCGATCCTAAAGCAGAACCAGAGGCTATTGTAGTTGAGTCCAGATTAGACAGTTCTTGTGGTCCTCTAGCCACCGTTATCCTTAAAAATGGTTCTTTAAGGCCTGGTATGGAAATCTATGCTGGTCAATCCAAAGCTAAAATCAAAGCTTTAAGAAACGAAATTGGAAA
The DNA here is from genome assembly GCA_030613565.1 of Candidatus Shapirobacteria bacterium. Taxonomy (GTDB): domain Bacteria; phylum Patescibacteriota; class Microgenomatia; order UBA12405; family JAUWLS01; genus JAUWLS01. The sequence goes on from JAUWLS010000001.1 coordinate 20,917, forward strand.
AACCATCCCTCTTGCTCTTCCTGGTCAACCAGTTGAAATTCTCGGTTTTGACACTCCACCCCAGGTTGGACAAAGCATATCTCTTACCCCTCCTTCTCCCTCATCTGAACCTAAAGAAGAAACCCCGCCTGAACCTGAACTTACCCAAGAAGAAGAGCAGAAGATCCCTATTGTAATCAAAGCCGATACTCAAGGTACCCTAGAAGCCTTAAAAAACAGTCTTTCCAGCAACATTCACCTCATTTCAGCCACAGTAGGAGAACTTACTGAAAATGACATTTTAATGTCTCAAACTGCCGATTCCCAAATTTTTGTCTTTAGAGCAAAAGTTCCTCCCGCCGTCAAAAAACTAGCTGACCATGAGTCAATAAGAATCTTTTCTTCAGATACTATCTATGAAATCCTAGAAGAACTAGAAAAACAGGTCTTAAAGATGCTTGAACCCACTATTGATGAGGAAATTACAGGGGAAGCCGAGATTATTGCTGAATTTAAGATCAATAAAGAACGCATCGCTGGCTGTAAGGTAACCAAAGGTAGCCTTAAAAAAGGCGATCAGATCCATCTAAAAAGGGAAGAAGATCTCATTAAAAACACCACTATTCACTCTTTAAAGCACGAAAAAGAAGATGTTACTGAAATTAAGACCGGAAAAGAGTGTGGAGTTACTTTTAAGCCCTACATTGACTTTAAAACAACCGATGTTATAATAGCCTATATAAAAAAAGTTGAGGACTAATAGCTTTAAAAACCACCACTCTGAGTCCAAAAATAATATGAAAAACTATCCATCTGCTCAAATCAAAAAACAGATTGATTCCGCCAACACAGTCACCATTGTTGTGCCTCAAATGTCTGTTGATTCCATTGGAGCTGCTTTAGCTTTCGCTCTTTCCCTTGAAGCTGCAGGTAAAAAAGTAACCGTCTTTTGTCCTCATGTTCCTGACGCTAACTACCAAAACCTTTCTGGTTTGGAAAAAATCAAAAACAAACTAGAATCTGATGATCTTGTTATCTCCCTTGACTATCCTTTAGATCAAATCGAAAAAGTTTCTTACAATGACGATGGTGGTCAACTAAACCTAGTTGTTCAAACCAAAGATACTGCCACCCAAGTTCAAAAAGAACAAATCAATATTAAACCCAGCTCTGGTAATTCTGACCTTAACTTCATTTTTGGTGAAGAAACCACTCTTGGTGAAAACGCCAAAATGGTCAGTAAAGGCAATTGGATTTATCTAAGTCCTTTAAACAACCCCAAACCTTGGGCTAGTATTTCCTTAATTGACCCCGATGCCCCTTATTCTGAAATCCTTACCTTACTTTTAAAGGATCTTGCTCTTCCTTTCACTAAAGATGTCGGTAAAAACCTTCTTATTGGTCTAAGAGTCGCCACTCAAAGTTTCTCTGTTAACGTTTCTCCTGAGTCTTTTGATGCTGGATCAATTTGTTTATCTGCCACTCAACCTGAACCCAAACTTCCTCCCACAGCTCAACCAGCTATTACCCAGCCAGTTTCGCCTCAGCCTACCGCTCCTCAAGCTCCTATTGAAGCTGTAGAAAAAACCAAATCCAGCGCTCTTGAAGGAACTTCTACCAGTAGACCTGATTTTTCAAAACCTCAGATCCTAAAGGGTTCTACCACTCCTAGAGCTTAAACCCTATTGTATTTGTATTTTTCACCCCTTGCTGTTAAAATGATTCCTGACTCAAGTTGGTTACGTTATTATCAAAAGACTAGCCTGAAGCCAAACATATGCCTTTAACTACAGACGAAAAGAAAAAGCTTATCGAAGATTTTTCCCAGGCCAAAGGAGATACCGGTTCACCTGAAATCCAAATTGCCCTTTTGACTAAGTCCATAGATAAAATTAAACTACATTTAGTAGGTAACAAACAAGATCAGCCCGCCAAAAGGGGACTCTTAGATAAAATTTCAAAGCGAAGAAGGCTGTTAAGATACCTGTCTACAACCAGCAAAGAAAGATATCAAGAACTCATCAAAAAGCTGGGCCTCAAAAAATAAGTAAATGACAAAAAAAACAATCAAAAAAACCCTTGACTTCAACGGTCAAACTATTACTCTTCAAACCGGTCGACTAGCCCCCAAAGCCACAGCTGCTGTAGAAGCCTCCCTCGGAGAAACTTCTGTTCTAGTTACTGTCATGTCGGGCAAACCTCGCGAAGATATTGATTACTTCCCTCTCCAAGTAATTTTCTTGGAAAAACTTTACACTGGTGGAGTAATAAAAGGAAGTAGATGGGTCAAAAGAGAAGGTCGTCCTTCCGACGAGACGGTTCTAACTGGTCGTTTAATTGATCGAGCTATCCGCCCCCTTTTCCCCAAAGACTACAACGGTGATGTTCAAATAGTCGTTTCCGTTCTATCAGTCGGCAAAGAAAACTCTACCGATTTTCTAGGATTTTTAGCCACTTCTGCCGCTCTGGCCATGTCTCCCATTCCTTGGAATGGCCCTGTAGCTGGTATTAAGGTTGGTCAGGTTGATAAAAAACTACTCATTAATCCTAATGTTGAACAAATGGAACAGTCAGATCTTGATCTTTTTGTTTCTACTGGCCCTGAAGGTGTCAACATGATTGAGGCCGGAGCCAATCAGGTCCCGGACCAAAAGGTTCTCGAGGCCGTTCTTCTTGCCAGAACTGAATCACAAAAAATAATCGACTTTATTAAAGATTTTTCAAAAGCAGCTGGACAAGAAAAAACAAAATATGTTTCTTCCGCTCCCCCCAAAGAACTAGTAGAAAAGATCAAGTCGACCTACAAAGACAAAATCCAAGAAGCTTTAACTGGCACCAAAGACGAAGAGCCAGGACCTCAGTTAGATGATATAAAACAAAAAATCCAAGCTGATCTTGCTGATGAATTCTCTTTTCGCCACATTGATCAAGCTTCTACAAAAGTAACTAAAGAGTTGGTCAGAAAAAACATCATTGACGGTAAAAGAATCGATGGTCGTGACAATAAGTCTGTAAGACCTCTTCATATGGAGACTGGTCTTTTTGACCGAACTCACGGTTCTGCTCTTTTTCAAAGAGGTTTAACTCAAGTTCTAACTATTACCACTCTCGGATCTTTATCCTTAAAACTCTATTCCGAAACCGCCCAAGGTGAGGAAAGTAAGCGCTATATACATCACTACTCCGCCCTTCCTTTCTCTTTTGGCCAAACTGGCCGAATTGGTTTCACTGGACGAAGAGAAATTGGACACGGTGCTTTAGCTGAAAAAGCTCTTAAGCCTGTCCTTCCTTCTGAAAAAGATTTCCCCTACACTATTCAAGCCGTTTCTGAGATTATGTCTCAAAATGGATCAAGCTCTATGGGAAGTACTTGTGGATCAACTCTTTCACTTCTCTCCGCTGGTGTTCCCCTAGTAGCTCCCGTTGCTGGCATTTCCACTGGTCTAGTTGCCGAAGGTGACAAGACAGTCTTTTTAACTGACATTCTTGGTTTTGAAGATTTCTATGGTGACATGGACTTCAAGATTACTGGTACTGACACTGGAATTACCGCTATCCAACTAGACATTAAAATTCTTGGCATAAAAGATGAGTGGCTAGAAAAGATCTTTACCCAAAACAAAGAAGCTCGAACCGAAATCTTAAAACAGATGACCGCCGCCGTTCCCGCTCCTGCTCCTCTTTCACCTTATGCACCTAAAATTAAAACTATTACTATTGATCCTAAAAAAATCGGTGAAGTCATTGGTTCTGGTGGTAAAAACATCAAAGGCCTTATGGAAAAATACGAAGTTGAAATTGACATCGAAGACGATGGAATTGTTTCTGTTATCGGAACTGATCCTAAAAGAATTCAAGAAGCTCTTGAACACATTGATGGAATGGTTAGAGAAGTCCACATTGGAGAAGAATTCGACGGTACTGTCAAAAGAGTCGTTGATTTTGGATTCTTTGTTGAATTCCTACCTGGACGAGAAGGACTCCTCCATATCTCCAGACTTGGTCAAGGATTCGTTTCTGACCCTCGCACTGTTATGAGCGAAGGAGATTCTGTAAAAGTCAGAATTGACGAAAAAGATCGCATGGGCAAAATCGGACTATCAAAAGTCGGTGCCCCCCCAAAAGATGACCGAGGACAACAAGGTGGACGACCTCAAAGAGATTCTAGACCCAGACCTCAAGGGCAATCCAGACCCCCCCGAAGATCTTTCTAAGCCCCCACTTGATAAACCCCACCCCAATAACCCATACTGATACCATGACTTCCCAGTTCGCACCCGAAATAGAAAAGCTATCCCAAAGGATCAAGAGCCAAGCTCTCCCTGAAGGCTTAAAATTAAAGCTTGCCGATTCTCTAGACCAACTAACCCTTTCAAGTAAGACTGAAAAAGACTTTTGGCCTGCCTATCAAAAACTAGATAAATATCTTAGTTGGTCTTTAGAGCTTCCTTGGAACAAAATCAGCAAAGACAATCTTGACCTCAATCACGCCAAGGAAGTTTTAGATAAAGGTCATCATGGCCTTGAGGTAGTTAAAGAAAGAATTCTTGAGTATGTTTCCGTCTTGGCTCTTCAAAAACAAAGAAACCCCGACCAGGCAGTCCGAGCCCCCATCCTTCTCTTTACTGGTCTTGTTGGTACTGGAAAAACCACCATGGCCAAATCTATATCCGATGTTTTAGGAAGAAAATTAATTCGTATTCCTTTCGGTGGTCTTGGAGACCCTCTCTATCTTCGTGGTCAATCTCGTCTTCACTCTGAAGCCGAACCAGGCCAAGTCATAAAAGGTCTTCACCAAACTCAAGTCAGAAACCCAGTTATCTTACTTGATGAAATTGATCGTGTCGCCGACGATGCTTTAAATACCATCATGGGAGTCTTGGTTGAACTCTTAGATCCTGAACAAAACGGAACCTTTGTCGATCACTATCTTGATTATCCTTTTAATCTTTCCCAGGCTCTCTTTGTGGCCACTTGTAACAACACCAATCGTATTGCTACTGCTGTTATGGATCGACTTGAGCCTATCCAGATGCCTTCCTATAACGACGCCGAAAAGATCATCATTGCCCGCGATTATCTTCTACCCACTGCCTTAAAAGAAGCAGGTCTTATTAAAAATGAACTTCAAATCAATGATTCTGTTTGGCCCCAGGTGGTTCGTCCTCTTGGCTTTGACTCTGGTGTTAGAACTTTAAAGAGAACCATTGAAGGTCTCTGTAGAAAAGTCGCCCGACTAATTTTTGAAGGTAAAGTAAAAAGTATTAATCTAACTACTGACAATGTTAAGGAATTCATCCCTCGTTGGTAATGTCTCAAAAAACTGATCTTGAAAAAATCGCCAGTAAAGTCGCCTCCTGTAAAGATTGTCCTCTCTATAAAGAAGCTCAAAATCCAGTTGCTGGACAGGGGGATCCTGAAGCTAAGGTGGTTTTCATTGGTGAGGGCCCTGGAGCCAACGAAGACAAGTTGGGTATTCCTTTTTGCGGACGATCTGGTAATCTACTAGATAAGCTTCTTGCCCAAATTTATCTTAAAAGAGAGACTGTCTTTATAACTAACATCGTCAAGCATCGCCCTCCGAAAAACCGCGATCCTACACCACAAGAAATCGTAACCTGCACTCCTTATTTAAGGCAACAGTTATTAACAATTAAACCAAAAGTTATTGTCACTTTAGGTCGTTTCGCCTTAAACTACTTTATCCCTGACGTTTTTATCAGTAAATCTCATGGCCAACTAGTCGAAATTAAGTGGGAAGGACTAGATCTCAATCTCATGCCTCTTTACCATCCAGCAGCAGGTCTAAGAAATGGAAACGTTTTAAAAGACATTCAAGCCGATTTTATTAAACTTGGTTTTTTCCTCGGCACTATAAAAAAGAAGAAACCATCAACTTTAGAAAATAAAGAACTAGAAAAAGAGCCCGCTCAAACCGATCTCTTTTCTAAAAATTAAAAATTTTAAAAATATATTATGAATCAACAAATTCAAAAAAATTTCACAAAAAGACCTCTTCCCCCAAAAAGGGAACAGGCAAATTATCCATCCGACGCCCTACGTATTGCGTCACTGGGGGGCTTCAATGATGTCACCCAAAACTTATTTGTTTACGAGTTCATCCCCCAAGGTCGAGAAAAAGATAGTCAAATCCTCATTGTCGACTGCGGAGTTGGATTCCCCGAGTCTGACTTTTTAGGAGTTGACCTTGTTATCCCTGATACTCGCTATCTTGAAGAAAGAAAAGATCGAATCTTGGGTATTTTAATCACCCACGGACACGAAGACCATGTTGGAGCTCTCTCCTATGTTCTTCCTAAGATTGGTAAAGACTTACCAGTCTATGCTCCCAGATTAGCGGCTGCTTTAGCAGAAAACCGTCTCTCTGAGGCAGGACAGAAAGTAAGGTTCAGGATTGTCGAAGAAGATAAGCCAATTGACATTGGCCCTTTCCACATCGAACCAATCCATGTCACCCATTCTATAAGAGATACTTTTCATTATCTTATCTCTACTCCAATTGGTAATTTTTATCATGGATCTGACTACAAGTTTGATTTAAAGCCCATAAATGAGGCTCCTCCAAACTTGCGTCGTATTGCCCAGCTTTCTCAAAAAGGCATAACCTGTCTTTTATCAGACTGTTTAGGTTCTGATCATGAGCAATATTCTATGTCTGAGTCCGACCTTGCTGGAAAGATTGATAACCACATTAAAGACTCAAAAGGTCGAGTCTTTGTTACCACCATCTCTTCAAATATTGATCGTTGGAGTCAGGCCATTCAGGCCTCCAAAAAGTATGGTCGAAAAATCGTACCTTTAGGTTACTCTGTTAAAAAGATCATTCAGCTAGCCCAAGAGCTAGCTTACGTTGATCTTAAAAAATCAGATGTAATTGATCCTCGTCGTGTTGCAAACTTCCCTGATAAGAATTTAACCTTCTTGGTCGCTGGATTCGCTGCTCAAGCAAATTCTGCTTTAAGTAAGATTGTTATGGGAAAACACCAGGTCAAAATCAAATCTGGTGACAAGGTAATCTTTACCGCCCCCGACTACATTCCAGGAACCACTTCCGGAATCTATAAGCTAATTGATGCTTTAAGTAAAATGGGCGCTGAGGTTATTCATTCAGGATCCAGTAAAGACACTATTCATGTTTCTGGTCATGGTTCTGAAAAAGAGCATGCTCTTTTAGTCAACTTAACTGATCCAAAATTCTTACTTCCTATTGGTGGAAACTACAGGCATGTTAAACAATACGAGATCATGGCTCAAAGGATGGGTTTTAAACCCGGACAAATCCTTACCCCTGATCCAGAAAGGGCTGTAACCTTCTGGGCCAATGGAAAAGTAGACTTCAATACTCGCATTCCTCACCGACAAGTTCTTGTCGACGGTCTTGGAGTAGGAGACGTTGGCCACATTGTCCTAAGAGACAGACGAACTCTTTCCAAAAACGGAATCGTTGTTATTACCATGCTTGTTGGTACCGAAAAAGTAGAGCTTCTTCAGGAGTCCTATGTCACCACTCGCGGCTTTGTCTTCGAAAAAGAATCCAAAGGAGTCTTAAATGAGATTAAAAGAACTGCCGAAAAAGTGTTTCAGGAATCCAAGTCGAAACCAATCAACATCGACTTTGTAAGACAAAAAGTACAAGCCGCAGTAGAAGATCAAATCTACCGAAAGACCAAAAGAGAGCCTATGGTTGTACCTCTAATTATCCAGGCTTAAGGCTATTTTAAGCCCAAGGATGTTATAATCCACTCATGACTGATCAACTGAAACCTACAGTTTACTTCACTCAAATATCTGGACAAGAGATATAAGATCATTGTGCGGTTGTCCATCCGTGGGAGCTTCAAAAACAGGACACTTCTAGAGTTTCAAGATCCCCTCAAAGAAGAAGACTTCGTCGTAATTGTGTCCGTTCCTGATCCACTTCCAGGTAAAGAAACCCTCTTCTTATCACTCTTCCTCCTATTTGTTAAAATAAACCCATGCTCTATTCACGTCTTTTTGGAAAAACTCAAAAAACCACACCCTCTGATGCAGCCATGCCTAGCCACAAGCTCCTCTATAAGGCTGGCTTTATTCGTCGTTTCTCTACAGGTCGCTGGTCTTTCCTTCCTTTAGGAATGAGAGTCTGGAAAAAGATCTTTGAAATCATTGAGCAAGAAATGGACGCCATTGGGGTCCAGCGCTTAGTTGTTCCCACCCTTCACCCTCTTCAAATTTGGGAAAAAACCAACCGAGATAAGGTCTTTGGGGAAGAAATAACTGTTATCGAAGATCATTATGGTCAGACCTTTATTCTTGGGCCTACCGCCGAAGGCATGATGGCTGAACTAGTCAAAATGTTTTCTCCCTCCTACAAAGACCTGCCTTTGGAAATTTATCAATTCTCCTCAAAATTTCGTGATGAGAAACGACCCCGTGGAGGTCTTTTACGTGTTCGTGAGTTCATGATGAAAGATGCCTACAATTTCTGTGCCAACGAAAAACAATTTGAAAAAAGTTATCAAAAGTTCTACGATGCCTATCTTCGTCTGGCCCAAACCTTTGGTTTAAAAGTCACCACTGTTCTTGCTGATTCCGGAGCCATCGGGGGAGCCATTTCTCACGAATTTATAGTTGATAATGAAAAGGGGGACGACACCTACTTTGTCTGTGATCATTGCAAACAAGCTTGGAATCAAGAAAAATGTCCTTCCTACCGACCAGATCTAACTCCCAATGAAAAAGAAAAAGACTTTAAAATAATCGACCAGCCTCAATGGGTTATGACCATGGAGGATAACATTAAGCATTATGGCCAGCCCACCTGGCATTACCTTAAAAACGTGGTCTATAAAGACCATGAAGGAAAAATCTATATCGCTTCCGTAAGGGGGGATCAAGACGTTAACGAGACTAAACTCAAAAGATATCTAAAATTAAACCATCTCGACCCGGCCACTGATGCTGACCTTGAAAAAATGGGCACCAAGCACGGCTATGTTCATTCTTGGGGAATCAAGTCTGTCACCTATGTCGGAGATGAAGGACTAACTAAAGTTAAAAACTTCATCGGAGGACAAAAAGCAGACCAGACTGCCTCCAAAACCGTCAACTACGGTCGTGATTTTAAATATGACCATCTTGCCGACATCGTCGATGCCAAAGACGGTGACATTTGTGCCATCTGCAAAAAGGGAAAACTAAAAGAGAAAAAAGGAATTGAGTGGGGTCACACTTTCAATATTGGTCACTTTTACTCAAAACCTCAAAAATGCACTTTTACTAATCAAAAAGGGCAAGAAAAATCTCTCCATATGGGTTCTCACGGGATAGGAGTTGGTCGCTCTCTTGCTCTTGTTGTCGAAAATTATCATGACAAAAATGGAATTTGTTGGCCCAAAAATCTCACTCCTTATCATGTCCACCTGCTTGGGCTAGATCTTTCTGACACAAAAATCAAAAAAGATGCCGAATCTCTTTATAAAAAGCTCCAAAAAGAAGGACTAGAAGTTCTTTTTGATGACCGAGAAGATACCACCGCTGGCGAAAAATTTGCCGATGCCGATCTTATAGGTATCCCCCTAAGAATCCTTGTCAGTAAAAGATCCATTGAAAATGGGGGAGTGGAGTACAAAGAGAGAACTAAAAAAGAATCCAAAGTAATCAAGAAAGACAAACTAGTAAAGACTGTCAAAGAGTTTTATAAAAACTAGATACTGTGTCAAGCGAGAGTGATCGGGTAAAGATAAAACGACTTAAAGAAGAAAAAGCTGAAATTTCAACTTTCTTGCGAAGAGGTGGTTTAACAATCCCTGGAAATGTCTTTTGGCCAAAAAAGCACAGACTAGACAGTATTGATCGACTATTGGGAAGTATTTATAAAAATTCACCTTCTTCTGGTTCCACTCTAGTGACGGGGATACATACTACAAGAGATGCTAGAGGAAACAGGTTTAATAAAAAATAGGAAGCCTAACTATTCCAGATATATCCGCCCTCTGTCAGATTTTCTTTTTTTTGTTACCCCACCTTTACTTCTTGTCTCTAGATTCATAACACTATGTTTATACACTTTATTGTTTTTTTCCACCGGCCCGTGCCCTTTTGGCATCTGAATTACTATCATAAGTAGCAGCTTCCCTTAGGGCCCTGCTATGACAAGCGCCTAAATGAGGCCCTCCGCAAACAGGTCTTGTCTTGCATCCAGGAACACATCTTACTACTGAAGTTATTGTTCTCCTTTCCCTTCCTTTCTTCATTGCTCCTGATTATACCCTCTCCTCTATCCCAAACCCAAACAACACCAGTCTCCTCCCTAAATTCAACTTTTGTGTATACTTATCTCATGGCCAAGCGCGGTAGAAAAAAGAAAAGGAAATTTGGACTCAATCTCGGATTCAAATTAAAAAAAAGTACCATCCAATCTGTCTTTGCTATTCTTCTTTTCTTACTCTCCGCTATTTCTATCTTTTCCTATCTTCAACAGGGCTATCTTCCTACCCAGCTCAATCTTCTTTTAATTGAATATCTCGGCTTCCTTTCCATCCTCTTCCCTTTTCTCCTTCTTCATCTTGGTCTAGTCTTTTCAAAAATCAAAAGTCCTCTGAAAGACACTAATGTCTTTGTTGGTTTCCTTCTCACTTTCATTTCTCTTTTAGGTCTATTTAGACAAGGTCTAATTGGTCAATTCTTCTGGTCCGAAAGCTCATTTCTAATCACCCCCTTTGGAGCCCTTCTCATTTTCTTCGGTGGAACCCTTATTGGTGTTGTTGTTCTTTTTAACACCTCCCTTGCCCAAATTTTTAATCTTCTCCAAAACATTCTAAAAACCATTAAAAGATACTCCATCGGTTTTGAGAAAAAAGGTAAAAAGAAAAAAGATGCCCGTTTTGCCGGTGAACAACAAAAACTCGAAATTGAAACACCCACTCCCGCACCTGCCAAAATTGAAACCCCCACTCCTGCACCTGCCGCCATTCCCAAAAATGCTCTCAATCCTTCTTCTCAAAAAAGTAGAATTTGGCAATACCCACCCCTCTCTATTCTTGACTCAGGATCTGGTAAAAAAGCTGATCGTGGTGACATCAGGAAAAATGCCAGCACCATTGAACAAACCCTCGAATCATTTGGTATCACTGCCCGTGTCTCAGAAATCAACAAGAGCCCTTCTGTTACCCAGTACGCCCTTGAAGTTGCCCTTGGTACCAAGCTCTCCAAAATCGTTTCTTTAAGTAACGACCTTGCTCTTGCTCTTGCTGCTCCAACTGGACAGATTCGTATCGAAGCCCCCATTCCTGGTCGTTCCCTTATTGGAATTGAAGTACCAAACAAATCTTTAGAGCTTGTCCCTATGCGCACCATTATGTCTTCAGATCCTATGAAAAAAGCCAAATCCAAAACCACTGTTCCTCTTGGTCTTGGAGTTTCTGGTGAACCAGCTGTCGCTGACCTTACCAAAATGCCTCACGTTTTAGTTGCTGGTCAAACTGGTTCAGGAAAATCTGTTTGTATTAACTCCTGGATCAGCTCTTTACTCTTCAGGGCTTCTCCCGAAGAAGTCAAAATTATCATGGTTGACCCAAAAAGGGTTGAGCTTACCCGCTACAATGGCATTCCTCATCTACTTACCCCGGTCATTGTCGAGCCTGATCGAGTTCTTTCTGCCCTTGAATGGTGCACCTCAGAAATGGAAAGACGCTATAAACTCTTTGCTGAAGTTGGAGCCCGAAACATTGAATCCTACAACAACATGGCTGGTTTTCAGTCTCTTCCCTATATTATCTTTGTCATCGATGAGTTGGCTGACATCATGCTTTATGCTCCTGCCGAAATCGAAGACAAAATCTGTCGCCTGGCCCAAATGGCTCGTGCCATTGGGATCCACCTTCTTTTAGCTACCCAAAGACCTTCTGTTGATGTTCTTACCGGGTTAATTAAGGCCAACATTCCTTCTCGCATCGCCTTTGCTGTTTCTTCTGTCACTGATTCTCGTGTTATTCTCGACTCCCCTGGCGCAGAAAAGCTATTAGGTAGGGGAGACATGCTCTTTACTCCACCCGATCTTGCCAAACCTCTTCGTTTCCAAGGTGCCTTTATCTCTGACACTGAAGTTGGAAAACTAGTTAATTTTCTTAAAAAACAACAAGAGCCAGAATATGATCAACAAATCCTTTCTCAACCCGTTGCTGATCCAGGAGGAAGCAAGACATTCTTAGTTGATGGAGAAGAGAGAGATGAAAAATTCGATGAAGCAGTCACTCTTGTTGTTAGTTCAGATAAAGCTTCTGCCTCCTTGCTCCAGCGCCGACTTAAATTAGGATACGCCAGAGCTGCTCGTATTCTTGATCAACTAGAGAAAGCTGGCATCGTCGGTCCCTCCAATGGCTCTAAACCTCGAAAAATATTGACCTCACCTGGCCAAACCAATGTTTCTCCTCCTCTTCCAAAAATTGAATAACCATGAAACCTGTTGGAACAATCCTAAAACAATCTCGCCAAAGTTTGGGAATTAGTCTCGAAAAAGTCAGTAAAGAGACTAAAATTCCACTAAAAATACTCAAAAACCTTGAGAAAAACAAACTCCAATCCCTCCCTCAAGAACCCTACTGCTCTCTTTATGTGAAAGATTATGCCCTCTTTTTGTCCCTTTCTCCTCAGAGAATGGTTGCTATTTGTCGCCGTGATCTTGAAGATCTAAAATCAACCTCCCCCCTCTCCACTTCTTCTGAACTGACCGTTACCCCAAAACTTACTGTTGCTGTTTTGATTCTTGCCACCTTCCTTCTTTTTGCCTCCTATCTTTTTTATCAATACAGTAAGTTCCAACGTCCCCCTTCTCTTGATATCGATTGGCCCACCACTGAGTCTGTTGTTCAGGAAGAATTAAGAGTAGAAGGAACAACCGACCCTCAAAACGTTGTTAGAGTTAATCAAAAGCCGATAATGGTTGATCCTGAAGGTAGTTTTTCCACCACTGTCAAACTTTCTCCTGGAGCCAACACTATAAAAGTTGAAGCCACCTCTTTAAATAAAAAAACAACTACCGAAGAAAAAGTAATTGGCTTCACCTCAACACCTTGACCTTCCCTCTCTTTTTACATAATCTTAAGTATGGATCTTGCCCAAGTCACTCCCTATCTTTTAGTTTTCACTGTCACTTCCTTAACTGTAGTTCTCGTCATCTCTGGTATCTGGATCATAAAAATTCTTAAAGAATTTCTCCAAACCGTCAAACAAATCAATCAGATCCTAGACGATGCAAAAGTTGTTTCTGAATCAGTTGCCGAACCTGTTGCCACTCTTTCTGATTTTCTGATGGGCTTAAAAAGCGGATTGGATATGTTCACGAAGTTTAGTAAAAAGAGTGAAGACTGAAGAGAAAAAACAATTCACCCCTGGCCTGCTTACTGGAATGCTCTTGGGAGTTTTGGGTACCGTTCTTTACCAGCAAAGAAAAGACGAAAAACATATTCAACTTTTAAGAAACAAATTAGCTGAAATTCTAAAGTCTGATTTTGATCTTGAAAAACTATTTGAAACTGCTCGTTCTTCTGTCTCAACTCCAAAAACTCTCTCCACAAAAACAACCACCCCCAGCACTCCCAAAAAGAAACCTAAACTTTTCAAAAGAAACAAGTAAGCTTTCTCTTTAGGCTATAATATCCTCATGCAAGCCCGAGACTTAAAGGATAAATATATCTCTTTTTTCAAATCCAAAAACCATTCTGAAATTCCTTCCTATCCCATTGTTCCCGAAAACGATCGCTCTGCTCTTTTCATAAGTGCTGGAATGCATCCTTTAGTTCCTTATCTTCTCGGTCAACCTCATCCTCAAGGGAAAAGATTAGTCTCTATCCAAGAGTGTTTAAGAACTGGAGATATTGAAGAAACTGGAGATACTACTCACCACACCTGGTTTGAAATGTTGGGCAATTGGTCTTTAGGTGATTACTTTAAAGACGAATCCATTGCTTTAAGTTACGAATTTCTTACCAAAATCTTAAATATTGACCCTTCTCTTCTTCACATTACCTGCTTTGAAGGAAATAAAGATGCCCCCAAAGACGAAGTCTCTCAGAAAGCCTGGTTGAGCCTTGGTATCAAAAAGGACCATATCCACTTTCTACCCAAAAAAGACAACTGGTGGGGTCCTGCTGGAACCACTGGACCCTGTGGACCTGATACTGAGATTTTTGTTGATGTTTTCCCTTCACTTGCTCAAGAAGACTTTGTTGCCGGTAACTTGCGTGGTCGTTACATAGAGATCTGGAACAACGTCTTCATGCAATATAACTTAGATGAAAAAGGAAACTATCAAAACCTTTCTCAAAAAAACGTTGATACCGGAATGGGGGTAGAAAGAACAATCACTGTCCTCTCTGGTCTTACCGACAACTACCAAAGCACTATCTGGAAACCGATCATTCAAAAAATTGAAGATCAAACTAGCCTCCCTTATAAAACCAACGAGTCTTCCATGCGTATCATCGCCGACCATCTTCGCTCTGCTGTTTTTGTCCTCGCCGATGAAATCGAACCTTCTCCTAAAGAAGCGGGTTATGTACTAAGAAGACTAATCAGAAGAGCCATTGTTCAAGCCAAAAAGTTGGGACTTACTAAAAACTTTACCTCCAGCCTTGCCCAAACCATCATCGACAATAAAGACAACTATGCTGGAGATTACCCTGAGCTAGAAAGAAACCATGACTTTATCTTAAAAAGCCTAGACGACGAAGAAAATCGTTTCCGAGTAACCCTAGACAAAGGCTTAAAAGAAATCTCTCGCCTCATTGATAAAAAACAACTTACCGGTCTTAATGCTTTCAATATCTACCAGAGCCACGGCTTTCCTCTAGAGATGATTGTCGAAGAAGCCCAAAAAGCAAACCATTCTTTAGACAAAAACTTTCAAAAAGACTTCAAAAACGCAAAAGAAGGGCACATCAAGCTTTCTCAAACTGCCGCCAAAGGTAAATTTGCTGGTGGCCTTGCTGGTGATGATCCAAAAATTCTTGCCTATCACACCACCACTCATCTGCTTCACGCTGCCCTAAGAGAAATTCTTGGAGATCACGTCAGTCAATCTGGTAGTAATATCACCAAAGAAAGACTTCGCTTTGATTTTACTCATCCCCAAAAACTAACTGACGATGAAATTAAAAAAATTGAAGATCAAGTAAACAAACACATCAGTTCTTCTCTTCCTATTACTCAAGAAACCATGACTTACGAAGAATCTCAAAAAAAAGGAATTATTTCTTTCTTTAAAGACCGCTATCCTCAGAAAGTAACTGCCTATTTTATTGGAGACCCCAAAAACCCCATCTCTGCCGAGTTATGTATGGGTCCTCATGTCGAAAATACTAAAGACCTTGGAAAGTTTTCTATTCAAAAAGAAGAGAGCTCAAGCTCTGGCAAACGTCGCCTCTACGCTCTCTTATCTTAATTAGTCAAAATTACCTACTTTATTCACTGGAAACCACCCTCAATCCCTAGTAGACTTATTTCACAACCCTTAAAAGGGGGATTGCTTACATGGAATCACAAAATAAAGATTTTTGGCTAATAGTCATTGAGGAAAAAGAGATAATTGTCAGCCTGGTCTCTCGTCCAGAAGGTAAACTTCAGGTCCGTGGCATAGGAGAAAAACAAATTTGGTCTGGAACTGATGAGAAAGAACTTATCTCAGCTGTCGACATCTCCCTAAACACCTGTTCTGAAATTTGCCACTTATCAGAGGATCAGGAACCTGACAGTGTCGCCTTCATCATTTCCCCTTTCTGGGTAGATGAAGAAGGAGAAATCATTTCTTCCAAAGCCGAACTTCTAAAAAAGCTCTGTACTCAGTTTGATTTTAAGCCCCTGGGTTTTATCATCGACGATGAGGCCATTGCTCAAGATTCTGATCAAAAAGGAAGTATTTCAAACTCCTTTATTCTTATTCATCTTTCTGCCACTGAATTTAGAATCTCTCTTATTCACTTGGGAAAAATAAAAGCCCGTGCTAAATATACCCACAGCGGTGACTTAAGTCCAAAAGAACTAGAAGAAGCTATCTCTAGTCTAGAAACTCAAGTCACTCTTCCTCCTCAAATGATTTTCTGGGGTAAAACTAGTCCCACTCTTGAAGACCAAATGATCAATTATCCCTGGACAGGAAAAAGGGGTTCTGTTGGATTCCTGCACTTTCCAGAAATCAAACTGATTGATGACCAAGCCCTCTTTTCTACCTTCTCTCAAGTTGTTACTCAAGAACTAGGGGAGCTTCCCAAACCTCAGGTGGAAGAAGAATCCAAATCCAAAGAAAAAAAAGAGCCAAAAGAAGAAGTTGGTAAAAAAGAATTTAAAACTGATAAGGTCCAAGAACCAACCCCACCCGCCACTTCCGAAGAAGATGACTTTGGTTTCATTGCAACCGATATTGCCAAGTTCCCTCCTGCCAAAGATCTTCCTTCTGAAAAGATTAAAAAAGAATTGGTGCCAGGTACCCCCCTTGTCATAGATGAAATTAGCCCTGTTCCAACTCAGCCCAGTCTTTTAGAAACTGACCCCCTTGCCTCTACTGATCCAGCTCCCCCTTCAAAACCTAAAAGGAAATTTTCCTTCAAGCTCCCTAAACTTAAACTTCCTCGTCTCCCTCTTCTTTCTTTCTTAAAAAAGAAACCCGCCCTTTTGATTCTCTTTATAGTACTTCCCTTGGTTGGTCTCGTTCTCTCTTGGTACTTTCTTCCCAAAGTAAACATTGTTCTCTATGTAAAACCCGAACCTCTAGAGTTCACCACCAGCGCCACTTTTGATCCTGACGCTCAGTCTGTAGACAAAGAAAATCTAGTCATTCCTGTAAAACAACTCTCTTTTTCCATAACTGAAACTCAAGAAGTTCTTTCAACCGGAGAACTAACCATTGGTGAAAAATCCAAAGGAGAAGTAAAGATTCAAAATCGTACTGACGAGAGAGTAACTCTTACTAAAGGCACTGTTATAAGTACTGAATCCGGGCTTTCTTTCACTCTTACTTCCGAAGTCTCTGTTGCCAGCAAAACTCCCGACTTCGAATTAGGGACAGACCTGTGGGGAGAAACTAAAGCCATGCTTCAAGCCACCCAAATTGGTGCTGCCAGTAACCTTGCTCAAAACACTCGTCTCACTATTAAGGATTACACCCAATCTCAATTTATTGTTACTGCTACTGAATCTTTCACTGGAGGTTATGCCGAAACTGTTCAAGCTGTCAGTAAAGAAGACCATCAGGAATTAAAAGCTCGTCTTATCTCTGCTATGGAAGAAAAACTCCCCCAAATTCTTCCTGAAAAAACCTCTCCTCAAGATCTTTTGCTTCAAAACTCTACTGAAACCGAAGTGGAAGACATTGAATATTCCCGAGAGGTAGGGGAGAAAGCCCAGTCGGTTTCTGCTACTGCCACCCTGAATGTCACTCTTCAACTTCTCGATCAAGAAACCCAACAACAAGTCATCGATGCCTTCTTGAGCCCCACCATCTCTTCCGACCTCACCATTAACCCCGACAGTATTAGCATTACTGTTTCAGAAGATGAGGTCTCTATTTCCGCCAGTGCCATCCCTCAACTCGATGCCGAGTCCATTAAGTCCGACCTTCTAGGTCTTTCTGAATCCAAAGCCGAGTCTCTTCTTCAATCTCTTCCTCGAGTTTACCGTTATACTACAGCCTTTAGTCCTGATCTCCCTCCACCTTTAAAAACCATGCCCCACTCTCCCAAAAACATTAGTCTCGATATCCAATATTAATGTCCTATCTCTACGTAAAAACAACTAAAAAATCCCGCCCCCAAGTTTTAAACAGAAAAGGAAAGAAACTTCTTTCCCTTACTCTTCTTCTTTTTGGACTCTTTCTTTTGGGCTCTGCAGTTTATCCAATTTTAAGTTACCAACTTTCTTATTCCTCAAAATTTTCTTTAATTCTAGATCCCCGTTCAGCTCAGTCTTTCAACCAAAAACTTCAGAGAGGATCAATTGATGTTTCGGCCAAAGAGATTGACCCAAAGGACTACTCTCTTATCTCTTCCTGGTTTGAAACCAATCCGGATACCAATCCCCAAGAAACCAGAAGAACCACTAATGTCATTTCTCAATATTCTCTAGCCATCCCTAAACTGGACATTAATCATGCCGCCGTCCGAACCGACAACCAAGATCTTAAAAAATCTCTCATCCAGTATCCCAACACCGCTCCTCCCGGACAACTGGGAAACACTGTTGTTTTTGGTCACTCCGTCCTTCCTCAATTTTATGATCCCCAAAACTACTACACTATTTTCTCCACCCTCTATACTCTAAAACTCGCTGACCCCATCTATATCACCTACGACGGCATTACCTACACCTATCGAATTGAAGAAATCTTTGAAGTTCTCCCTACTGATCTCTCTGTTTTAGAACAACGCTTCGACAAGCGCTCTCTTACTCTTATCACCTGCACTCCCCCTGGAACCTACTTAAAACGTCTCATAATTAAGGCTCGTATAGTAGACTACTAAGATGAATCTTCTATCTATCGATTTTGGCACCAAACACATCGGCCTTGCCATCTCTATAAAAAACATCATCTCTCCTTTAAAGACCATTCCCAACGATAAAACAACCATAGAGGAAATTAGGTCAGTTTGTGACGAGTACCAAATTGAAAAAATAATCATGGGCCTCTCTTCAGGCAAAACCGCCAAACTCACTCTAGAGTTTACAACCCACCTAAAAAAAATGTTAAAATTACCAGTAGAGACTGTAGACGAGACTCTCTCCACCAAGGAGTCCTGGTCCACTTTAAAAACAAAATCCCTTAAAAAATGGAAAGAGAAGAAAGATTCTCTCTCTGCCGCCCACATTTTAAAAAGGGTTGTTCTCTAAAATTAAAAATTACACAAAACCAAAACCAGACTTAAAACTCTGTTTTTTAAAATAAATGTTTAAAAACGTAATTTCTCCCATCCAAGCTTGGTTACTTTCCCAAGGTCGCTGTGTCGGCTGTGGTAATCCTTTAAAAAAGGGTAAATCAGAGAATCGACAAGATGGTACCAAAAAGGTAACCTGCAAATGTGGTCGCATCTTCATCCATGATCAAAAATCAAAAACACACCGCCGTGCCCTCTTCGAAGAAATCTAGACCCAACCCATTTTTTCAGATCCTCCCTTCTCTCCTCACTATTTCAGTCTTTCTTCTTCTGCTGACTTTTTTCTATCTTAAAAATGGCCTTCAACCTGCCGATCCCAATGGTGAAACCCGTGCCTTTGTTGTCAATCAAGGTGAGGGCCTTTCCACCATTATTAAACGTCTTGATAAAAACGGCCTCATTAAAAACCCTCTCTCTTTCACTCTCCTTGCTTATAAGCAAGGTATGCAGACCAATCTTCAGGCCGGTTCCTTCAATCTCTCTCCTGCTTTTACACCACAGCAAATGCTTAAGACCTTAACTACTGGTCGTCAGGACTATTGGTTAAAAATCACCGAAGGCTGGCGTCTTGAAGAAGTTGAAACTTATCTTGAAAGCCTTGGATTTGAAAAAGAAGAAATCGCTATTCTGACAAAAATTGAAGAAGGAGCCCTCTTTCCTGACTCCTATCTTGTTCCTAGAGACTACACTTTAGAAAACATTCTTCCCCTAATTGATAAAAACTACCAAAAAAAACTAAAAGAAGCTAAAGCCGGTGGTACTGCCACTCTCACCGACCAAGAAGCTTTAATTCTTGCCTCCATCATTGAAAGAGAGGCTCGTACTCTAAAAAGTAAACAGCTAATTTCTGGAGTTCTTCAAAATCGACTTGATATTGGTATGGCTCTCCAAGCCGACGCCACCGTCCAATACGCCAAAGATTCAAAAATCATTCCCCAAAAGTACTGGCAGCCCATTACCAGAGCAGATCTTGCTTTTGACTCCCTCTTTAATACCTATCTTCAACCCGGCCTCCCCCCTGCTCCTATTTGTAATCCTGGATTTGATTCTCTTTACGCCGCCTTTCACCCCACTCCCTCCGACTACATTTACTACATAACTGGAAACGATAACCTTATGCACTACTCAACCACTCTCGAGGGCCACAATGCTAACATAAGTGAATACCTCTAAGATGCACATCAAAAACAAGGTCGCTATTATTACAGGAGCCAGTTCAGGTTTAGGAAGAGCTCTCTCCATTGAACTTGCCAAAAGAAAAGTTGGAGTCTGTCTACTTTCTCGTTCTGAAAAAAAACTAAAATCCTTAAAAAAAGAAATTGAAGGTACGGGAGGCAAGGCCATAATTTGTCCTCTAGACATCAAAAATCCTCAAGAGATCAAAATTGCCATAAAAACCATCCACAACCTTTTTTCTAGAATCGACATCCTTATAAACTGTGCTGGAATCTACACTGAAGGTAACTTAACTGACCACACCATAAAACAAATCAACGACCTTATTGATACCAACCTTAAAGGAACTATTTTTACTACCCACGCCGTCCTCCCGTATATGCAAAAGCTAAACTTCGGCCACATTGTAACCATATCTTCTACTGCCGGAAAACTACCCAAGAGAAACCAAACTCTCTATTCCACCACCAAGTACGCTCTCAATGGTTTTCATCAAAACCTTCAAAAGGAATTAAAACCCACCCGTATAAAATGCACTGCAGTCTATCCTAGTAAGATGAACACTTCTCTTTACAAAAGTGCCAAGATAAAGAAACAAATGAAAAACTACTTAGACCCTGAGGATGTAGCTAAATTAATCGTGGACACCATGGACCAACCTCAAAACCTTATTGTGGATGATCTGACCATCAAGAGAAATTAACCTTAACTACCCATTCTTTTCTTAGAAACCAAACATTAAAGAAATGCCGCGACTGCAGTTGCTGTACCTAAAATTAGTGCTAAAAGGTTGGGAACCAGTATAAACCAGTCTTTTTTACCATATGCATACAACCCCCAGAAAAGTCCATTAAAAACCGTTGCTAGTGGTTGAATAAAAATTTCACTTCTTCCCTGAATATTTGAAACAAATACTTCAAACAATGAAAAGAACATCACTGCAGACATGAAAGAGGCTATACCCCCAATTACCTTCTCATTCTTCTTTAACCTTTTTTGAAGCAAGTTCGTCATGCAATTTATCTTAACATGGGTAATATATATCTTTTTATGACCTGGCTTAAAAATAGATTTTTCCCCTCATATACCTTATGATGCAAAGCATGAATCAAATACGAGAACTCTTTGACAGAAGAAGAGTTAGGGGAGAGAATATGGCATTGAAGTTTCCACACATTATTCCTACAGAAAATAACTAATATTCAAATGCCAAGAACCAGAAACTCAGAAGGACAAAGGTTACCATAGACAAGCAAGATTTTACGCCAGGGATCCAGACACCTCTAGTCTTGGAGGAGAAAGAGCTTATAATCATTTGGTAGGTTGTCGTACCTGCCAGACTAGAATTCAGGCTGCCATAGACAAGAATCCTCGTACAATCTATCCAGAAAGAACAGCTCAAGAAGTAATCCAACGAGTCAAACCTTTCAGTAGTCACTGGAGTTGGTAAAAACCCTAGACTTTTCTCCTTTTTACCTTTAAAATACCCAAAGGTGCTAATTTCACCAATTTGCCTGTTGACCCGATGATTCAAAACATATAGAATACTTGCGCCCTAAACCAAATACGGACTAATTCCAAAAAGTCCGTTATTTTTTTTATCAAATCTAAAAATTAACCTAAAAATTTTAATAAATGACAGCGGCCAAAAGAACCAACTGGGGAGAAAATTTCAAAAACCTTCCTGAAGTAGACCTCGTTGAAGTTCAAAAATCGTCCTGGAAAGTTTTTCTCGAAAAAGACCTTAAAACCATCTTCGAAGGCCTCTCTCCTATCACTGATTACACTGGCAACAACTGGTCTTTAGAACTCGGAAAACTCTCTATTGGCGAAACTGCTATCACTCCTA
The DNA here is from genome assembly GCA_030613565.1 of Candidatus Shapirobacteria bacterium. Taxonomy (GTDB): domain Bacteria; phylum Patescibacteriota; class Microgenomatia; order UBA12405; family JAUWLS01; genus JAUWLS01. Next base: position 42,844 of record JAUWLS010000001.1, read on the forward strand.
CCCAAGCTAAAGAAAAAGGACTTTCTTACTCCCTTCCTGTTCGAATCAATACTATTCTAACTAATAAAAGAACTGGTCGTGCTAAAGAAGAAGAAGTATTTCTAATCAATCTCCCTCAAATGACTCCTGAGGGAACTTTCATCATCAATGGTATCGAAAGAGGTATTATCTCTCAACTAGTTCGTTCTCCCGGAATCTACTTTACTGGTGAACAAGATCGTTCCACCGGAAAAATGCTTTTCAAGGCTGAAATTAGACCTGTTCATGGTTCTTGGCTTGAATTCTTCGTTGGTCGAAAAAACGTCATCTTTGCTCGAATTGATCGCCGACGCAAATTCCCCGCTACTATCCTATTAAGATCTGCCTTCCCTTTTTCCGACAAAGACCTTACTAAAGAATTTTCTGAATTCATCATTCCCACTATTGAATCTGATTCAGCCAAAACCCAAGAGGAAGCTCTTCTTGAGTTCTATAGAAAACTACGTCCTGGTGAACCAGCTGTTTTGGAAAACGCTCAAAACCTCTTCACAGACCGTTTTTTCAAGAAAAAGACCTATGAATTAGGCCGGGTTGGTCGCTACAAAATCAATAAAAAATTCGGTTCTAACCTAGACGACAAAAATGAAGAAAATTGGGTCCTTCATCAAGAAGACCTGATGAATACCGTTAGATACCTAATTAAACTTCAAAAAGGTGAAGAAAAACAAATTGACGATATTGACCATCTTGGTAATCGAAGACTCCGTCAAGTTGGTGAAATCATCAGTCAAATCGCTCTTAAACCTGCCACTCTCCGCTTCGAGCGCATGATTAAAGAAAAGATGAGTCTTGCTTCTACTAAAGAAAAGGTCAATCCTTCCCAAATCATTAATCCTCAACCCTTCACCTCTGCCTTAAACACCTTCTTCAGAAGCAACCAATTATCTGCCATTCTAGATCAGACTAATCCTTTGGCTGAACTTGATCTTCTTCGTCGAATTACTGTTGTTGGACCAGGTGGTTTAAGCCGAGAAAGAGCCTCCTTCTCTATAAGAGACGTTCACGGCTCACAATATTCAAGAATTTGTCCTGTTAGATCTCCTGAGGGTCCCAACATTGGTCTTGTCACTTATCTTGCTCTTTATGCCAGAATCAATGATTATGGTTTCTTAGAAGCCCCCTATCTTCCAGTAAAACACCAAAAAGGTAAAGCCAAAATTGCCCTCAAACCCGTCTATTTGTCAGCCGATGATGAATACAATCATTACATTACTCACCGCGGAATCGAAATCAACGACAAAAACGAAATTACTCAAAAATGGGTACCTGTAAGATATCAAAACGAATTTTTCGAGTCTGCTCTATCTAATGTTGAATACATCGATCTTGTTCCTAGACAAGTAATTGGAACATCCGCTTCCTTGATTCCTTTCTTAGATCACGATGATTCCACCCGTGCACTCATGGGTTCCCACATGCAATGTCAAGCCGCTCCTTTAGTCAAAACATCTCGTCCCATTGTTGGTACAGGAATGGAAGGAGACATAGCCGCCGCCTTAAACAGAATTGTCCAATCCCGACATGAAGGTAAGGTAATTTGGGTTGACGCTAATAAAGTTGTTCTTAAACTCAAGAAAAAAGCCGATCTTAAGGTTGAACTTCCTGATTGGATCGAGCTAGATAAAACCGGTAAAGAAGCCACCTATCACATCAAAAAGTTTAAACGAACTTCTCCTTATGGAACTTGTTACAACCAAAAAGTAATTATTAACCTTGGTGACGAAATCAAACCCAAAGACGTCCTTGCTGATGGTCCTTCATCTGACCAGGGAGAACTCGCTCTTGGTCAAAACCTTTTAGTTGCCTACGCTTCTATTGATGGACTAGGTTACGAAGACTCTATTCTCATTTCAGATCGCCTTGTTAAAAAGGACCTCTTTACCTCTATCCAAATTGCTCAATACGAAGCTCAAGTTGTTGAAACCAAGCTCGGTCCTGAAGAATTAACCAAAGACATTCCTAATGTTTCTGATGCTGACCTTGCCCGACTTACTGAAGACGGCATTGTTATGGTTGGAGCCAAAGTTGGACCCAACGATATCTTGGTTGGAAAAGTAGAACCTAAAGGAGAAAAAGAACTTACCGCTGAAGAAAGACTTTTAAGAGCAATTTTCGGTGAAAAAGCCAGAGAAGTTAAAGATACCAGTCTTCGAGTGCCCAACGGTGAAGGTGGAATTGTCATTAGTGTTTCTATTCTTGATCGAGATAAAGGTGATGAACTTGATCCAGGAGTCAACAAAGTTGTAAAAGTCTACGTTGCTCAAATGCGCCAAGTCCAAGAAGGAGACAAGGTCGCTGGTCGTCACGGAAACAAGGGTGTTATCAGCCGAATCATGGCCGAATATGATATGCCTCGTCTTGAAGATGGAACTCCAGTAGACATTGTTATCTCACCTCTTTCTGTTATTTCTCGTATGAATCTCGGTCAAATCCTCGAGTCTATTCTTGCTTGGGCCGGACACAAACTAGACAAACACTACGCTGTTCCTGTTTTTGAAAACTATCCTGAAAGTAAAATTGCTAAAGAACTAGTAAAAGCTGGTCTTCCAGCTGATGGTAAAACTACTCTCTACGATGGTCGAACCGGAGAAGCTTATGATCAAAAAGTCCTCTGTGGTTACGGATACATTCTTAAACTAATCCACATGGTCGACGATAAAGTCCACGCTCGTTCCACCGGACCTTATTCTCTAGTCACTCAACAACCTCTTGGTGGTAAAGCCAGAATGGGTGGTCAACGTCTTGGAGAAATGGAAGTCTGGGCTCTAGAAGCACATCGAGCTGCCTACATGCTTCAGGAAATGTTAACTCTAAAATCCGACGATATTGATGGACGTACTCGTGCCTTCCAATCCATTATTAAGGGTCAAAAGATCCCCCCTCCAACTCTCCCTGAATCATTCATGGTTTTAGTTAAAGAACTTGCTGGATTAGGAATCAGTGTTACCCCAGAAGAGGTAACCTACCTTCCTAAAGAAACTTTAACCCTCAATGACGAAGAGAAGTATTCCAAAAAAGACAAAGAGGAGAAAGATTCTGACAGAAAAAAGGATAAAAAATTAAAAAAGGATAAAAAATAAAATATGACCGCCTTCAAAAACATTCAAGACTTCAAAAAACTAAAGATTCAAATTTCCTCACCAAAGATAATTAAAAAATCTTCTTTCGGGGAAATAACAAAAGCTGAAACCATCAACTACCGAACCTGGAGACCTGAAAAAGACGGACTTTTCTGTGAAAAGATTTTTGGTCCTGTAAAGGATTGGGAATGTTACTGTGGAAAATATAAAAAAATTCGGTTTAAAGGTGTAATCTGTGATAAATGTGGAGTTGAAATAACTCACTCCCGAGTCAGAAGAGAAAGAATGGGTCACATTAATCTTGCTTCTCCCGTTATTCACATGTGGTTCTTAAAATCCGCTCCTTCTCCTCTCTCTGTAATCTTAGCCATCCCTCAAAAAGACCTTGAAGCTGTTGTCTATTTTGCCAAATTCTTAGTTACTGAAGTTGACAGTAAAAAGAAAAAAGAAGCCGCTAAAAACCTCAAAGAAAACATTCAAAGACAACTCAAAGATCTAGAAGTCTCATTTAAAAAGAGAGAGAAACAAATGGATGCCGAAAACGAAAGACAAAAGAAAAAGTTGGTAAAAAAGATCAAAAACAAAGATCAGCTTAAACTTGCCCAAGAAGAATTGGACATTAAGCTAAAAACCACCCTTCAAAAACTTAAAAACCAAATCAAAAATGAAAAAAGCAAAGTTGAAAACCTTGGTCGTTTCTTAGAAGAAAAAGTTAAACACCTTGAAATCCTTTCTACCCTAACTGATGAAGAACTTTTCCATCTTAGTAACTTCAAAGCCGACTCTTTCTTTAAGTACCACATGGGGGCTGAAGCTGTTCTTAAAGTATTAGATCAACTAAACCTTAAAAAAATCGTTAAAGAACAAAAAGCTGCTTTCAAAAAGACCTCCAGCAAACAAAAGAAAAAGAAAATCCTTCATCGTATCCGAATTTTAAATGGTCTTATTGAAAACGACATCAGTCCTGCTTGGCTAATTCTTAAAAACCTCCCTGTTATTCCCCCTGGTTTACGACCCATGGTCCAACTAACTGGTGGACGTTTTGCAACTTCCGATTTAAACGATCTTTACCGAAGAGTAATCAACAGAAACAATCGTCTTAAGAAATTGATGGGTCTTGGTGCTCCTGAAATCATTCTCCGAAATGAAAAGAGAATGCTTCAAGAAGCTGTAGACATGCTCATTGATGCTGAAAAAGCAGTTAGAGGAAAGAGAAAAACCATGAAGAGAACTCCTCGCTCCCTTTCTGATCTTCTAAGAGGTAAAAAAGGCCGTTTCCGAAGAAACCTTTTGGGAAAAAGAGTCGACTATTCAGGTCGAAGTGTAATTGTTGTCGGACCCGAACTTAAACTAAATGAATGCGGTCTACCTAAAGAAATTGCTCTCGAGATCTTCAGACCATTCGTTCTTCGCGATCTAATGTTAAAGGACTTGGTTCCCAACATTAAATCAGCCAAAAACCTAATCGATCATCGAACTCCTGAAGTTTATGATTCCTTAACTCGTGTTACCAAAGATAAATACATTCTCTTAAACCGAGCCCCCACTCTTCATAAACTCTCTATGCAAGCTTTCAAGCCAATTCTGATTGATTCTCTAGCCATAAGACTTCATCCCTGTGTCTGTTCTGGATTCAACGCTGACTTTGATGGAGATCAAATGGGTGTTCATTTACCTCTTTCTGAGCAGTCTCAAAAAGAAGCTAAAAAACTAATGCTTCCTAGTAAAAACATCTTAAAGCCTTCTGATGGCAATCCTGTTGTTGTTCCAGCAAAAGAAATGACCGTTGGTTGTTTCTACTTAACCAAAGTAAGAGAAGAAGATGCCGGAAAAGAAAAAAACTATCAGGATCTTCCTGTCTTTGCTACTGAAAGAGAAGTTGGTCTAGCTCACGAAACCCAAAGAATTCAATTAAGGCAGTTAGTAAATGCTCGCATTGACGGAAAAGTTGTTCAAACCACTTATGGAAGAATTGTCTTCAATCAAGCTCTTCCCAAAGAAATTCCTTTCATTAACGATTCTTTAAATGGATCTCACCTCAAAAAACTTGTTTTGGACACTCTTCATGAGCACGGTCGAAAAGTAACCGTTAAACTAATTAATAGTCTTAAAAATATCGGATTCTACGGATTTACTCTTTCTGGAATCTCTATTTCCATGGTTGACTGTGGCTATCTTCCTGAAAAAGGTAAAATTATCGAAGAAACCAATAAAAAGGCTCTTCAAATTGAAGAAAACTTTAAATTTGGTCTTATCACCGATGATGAAAAAACCAGACTTATCCAAAACATTTGGATGGAAGTCACTGAAGAAATTGCTGAAAAAACCTGGGATCTACTCGGTTCCGACTCAGCTATTAAACTTATCAGTGGATCTGGTATTAAGCGTGTTTCTCGAGATCAAATCAAACAGCTTTCAGGTATGAGAGGACTAATGGTCGATCCTTTGGGTCGTATTGTTCCTCTTCCTACCAAGTCAAACTTCAGAGAAGGTCTTTCTGTTTTTGAATATGTTACCGGAAGTCGTGGTACCAGAAAAGGTCTTATCGACACCGCTTTAAAGACCGCTGATGCTGGTTATCTAACCCGCCGATTAGTAGACGCCGCCCACTCCTCTATTGTTAGAGAAGAAAACTGTGGAACTACTAAATTCAAAGTTATCAGTCAGGTTGATACCAAGAGAGGTAAATACTACGCCCGAAGGCTTTTTGGTCGAACTTTAGCTCAAAATGTTCTTGATCCTAAAACAAAAAAAGTTCTTCTTAAGAAAAAATCCTTACTCAATGAGCAAGCAATCGATCTCATTCTTGAAAAGAAAATTAAAGAAGTTCCTGTTTTCTCACCTCTTTATTGTCGATCTCAATATGGAGTCTGTGCCAAATGTTATGGATCTGATCTTGCTACCCACAAAAAAGTAAAGATTGGTGTTCCTGTCGGTGTTGTTGCTGCCCAATCCGTTGGTGAGCCTGGAACCCAACTTACCATGAGAACCAAGCATATTGGTGGAGTTGTAGGTCTCGACGTTACTCAAGGACTTCCTCGTGTTCAAGAACTTCTTGAAATCAGAACTCCCAAAATTCCTTCTCCTCTCTCTGAGATTGCTGGTAAAGCTAGAGTTAAGGAAATCGAATCTGGGTATGAAGTAACTGTTACCGGCACTGACAAAGAAAAGAAAGTTGTTACCTACATTCTTCCTGTCACCGCCAATATTTCAATCAAAGACAAAGACCTTGTCGGCACTGGAACTCAACTTTGTACCGGTAACCTAGATCTTCGAGAAATCCTAGCTGTCCGTGGTCTTGAAGCAGCACAGCGATATCTTATTGAAGAGGTTCAGGCTGTTTACGAGTCTCAAGGTATTGCCATCAACGACAAGCACTTTGAAGTCTTGGTTCGTGAAATGAGTGGAAAGATCAAGATTAGTGATCCAGGTGATTCTACTTTCCTTTATGGAGAATACGTCGAAAAACCTCTTTTTGATGCCACTAATAAAAAATTAAAAGCCAAAAAGAAACTACCTGCAAAAGGAAAAGAAACTCTTCTTGGTTTGATTCAAGCCGCTTTAAACACTAACTCTTGGCTATCAGCTGCTTCCTTCCAAGAAACCACTTCTCGCTTAACCGAAGCTTCACTTTTAGGTAAAACCGATAATTTGATCGGCATGAAGGAAAATGTTATTATCGGACGTCTTGTCCCCACCAGCAAGGATCGAGTGGACATTGACGTGAACTAAACCATGCCTACTTTTAATCAACTAGTCAGAAAAAAGAGAAAAACTCGCTCTAAGAAGTTAAGAACAGCTGCTCTAAGAGACAGCCTCAACAACTTAAAGAGTAAGATAACTGTCCAAAACAGTCCCTACAAGAGGGGAGTGGTCACTATGGTTAAAACCATGACTCCTAAAAAACCTCACTCTGCTTTAAGAAAAGTAGCCAAGGTTCGTCTTTCTAATAAAAAAGTCATTACCGCCTATATCCCTGGAATCGGCCACAACATTTCCGAACACGGAATTGTTTTAGTTAAGGGTGGCCGTGTCCGAGACTTACCAGGTGTTCGTTATAAAATCGTTCGTGGACCTTATGACGCAGGTTCTGTTGTTGGTCGCCAGCAATCTAGAAGTAAATATGGCACCAAAAAAGACGGTAAAGTTGATGCATCAAAACCGGCCACTGACACCAAAGCTCCTGCTGCTCCTGCTGCCACCCCTGCCGCTTAATAAATTTCAAATAAAAAATGTCTAGAAGAGGAAGAGTAAAAAAAAGAATAATCCTACCAGATCCTATTTATAGATCAGTCCTTATCAGCCGACTTATTAACCGCTGTATGATAGATGGTAAAAAGTCAGTTACTCAAAAACAAGTTTATAAAGCTTTTGAACTGGTAAAAAAGGAAAGTAAAAAAGATCCTTTAATTATCTTCGAGCAAGCTCTTGATAATATTAAGCCAAAAGTCGAAGTTAAAACACGACGTATTGGTGGTGCTTCTTATCAAGTTCCTATTCCTGTAAGTGGTGGTCGTCAAACCTCTCTTGCTATTCGATGGTTGGTCGCCTTTGCCCGTCAAAAGTCCAACAGTCAATTCCACAGCTTTGCCGAAAAACTATCCACTGAGATATTAGATGCTCAAAAGAATGAGGGTTCAACCATTCAAAGACGTCAGGAAATAGAAAAGATTGCTGAAGCCAACAAAGCATTTGCTCATCTTCGTTGGTAAGCTCTTCTTTCCAAAGTAGCTAAAATCTACTAAACTTAAACTAAGTCCTATGCTATTGTCTGGGAAAAAAACTATTGTCTGGGTTCAAAAAGATTCTGTCTCTATCTTTCTTCTTGGTAAAAAACCAAAAAAGTCTTCTTTTGACCTAAAACTTTTTACCTCAAAAACTTCAAAAAGCCTCCTTCCTCTTTCTAGCTTTTTAAAAGAAAACAAAGTCAAACAGGTTTCTGTTCTTGTCAACGAGCCTCTCTCTGGTCAGCAATCTTTTGTCTACGATGCTCCAGAAGACCAAATAAGTCGCCAAGAATTAATCGGTATTGCCTCTCATTCCTTTTCTTTTGAGATTGATAACCCTTACCTTGCTTACGATTTTCATAAAAAAGCAGATAAAACCGTAATTCGTGTCACAGGCATTGATCAAAAGAAACTGGAACCAGTTTTAAAAAACCTTCAAGATCTCGGAATTAAGGTCTTGGGTTTTGACCTCGTTTCTTCTTCTCTAGCAAAGATCTTTTCTCGTTTTCATCCAAAACCCTTTATCCTCCTTCACTCCCTGGACAAAAAAAAGACCCTCGTTCTTATTATTCACAATTCCAAGGTTTATCATTCAGAACTTAAAAACACTACCTCCTTAAAAATCCAATCCATCGTAAATAAGGTTAAGATGTTTTTCGATACTGGACCTTTAGATAAAATCTTCTTCCAAAGTGGTTGTTTACCTGACCTAACTAAAGATAGTAAACTGCATATAGTCAATTTTAATAGCGAAGACATTACTCGAAAATTAAAGTTAACCAAAGACCTACCTTTGCCAGTATTAGGTACTACTCTAAAACAAAAAAAACAGTTAATAAAAATTAAACCTAAAACAATGACCTTAGATGAAAAACCAAAAAAAGAAAAAGAAGAAGTGGTCAAACTTACTGACACTGAGAAAAAACCTCAAATAAAAGAAGAAATTGAACCAAAACCAGAAAAAGAACTTGAAGTAAAAGAAGATTCTAAAGTGGAAGAGATTAAAGAAAAGCCCCAAGAACAGGAGAAAGATGACTCTGAGGAAGCTTTCAAAATCCTCGCCGCTTCTCAGGTTGAGAAATCACCTAAGGGCAAGATCCTTATCCTTGCTGTGGTTTCTGCTCTAGTTACAGTCGCCATTCTCACTATCTTTGTTTTAAAACCATTTTCTAAAGACACCACAGATTCAACAGAAGAACCCCTTGTTCAAGAAGTTCCTACTCAGGCCCCGTCACCAACTGCCACTCCCGCACCTGAAGTTTTTTACGAAGCCTCGGTTAAAGTTCAAAACGGAACTTCTATTGCTGGCCTTGCAGGTACCTTAAAATCAGAAATCACCGATCTTGATTTCGAAGAAGTGACTGCCACCAATGCGCCAGAAAAAACTACTAAAAACACCATTTCCTGCAAGGAGTCCTACCTTGATACTGCCAATTCTTTGAAAGAAAGCTTAGAAAACATTTTCCCTGCCAGTATATCTGCTGATCTTGAAGAAGATGATGATTACGATATCATTATCACTATAGGAAAAGATCTTGAAGAAGAAGAGACAGTGGAAGAAGAAGTAGAGGAGGAAGAGACTGATGACGAGGAAGAATCTACCCAAGAATAAAAGCGAAGAGGATACTGTCGTTGTTTTAAAACAACTCAACTATTCTCTTACTAAACTAGTAAAAAAGAACACTCCTCAGTACAAGTTTCTTTTAGGAATCTTTTCAGGATTAGGAACAGTCTTTGGACTTACTGTTGTTCTCACCTTTATTCTCTACATCCTTACCAGACTTTCTTTTGTTCCTGTTCTTGGAGATGTGGCCACTCAGATCGTGCGAATCGTTCAGTCTAATCTGGGTAACTAAAGTTCCTACCCAGCCTTCATTTCCCTACCTTTCTGTGTTATTATTCCAAAGCAATACAATAAGTCTTTTCTAAAGACTGCTCGTGCCTAAAAGACGGGCGGTTTTTTAAATCAAAAACACATGGCTCAAGATAAACCTAAAACAAACCGAGATGTCTCTATGGAGAAGGTTAGAAACATTGGAATTATCGCCCACATTGATGCTGGTAAAACCACCACCACCGAAAGAGTTCTTTTCTACACCGGAAAAACCCACAAGATAGGTGATATTGACGATGGAACCACCGTTACTGACTGGATGGATCAAGAAAGAGAGCGAGGAATCACCATTGTTTCCGCTGCCATTACCACTTTCTGGAAGGGCTATCGCTTTAACATCATTGACACCCCCGGACACGTTGATTTTACCGCTGAAGTTGAAAGATCACTTCGTGTTCTTGATGGAGGAATTATGGTCTTCGATGCCGAAGAAGGAGTTCAAGCCCAATCAGAAACTGTTTGGCGACAGGCCAATAAGTATGAAGTTCCTCGTCTTGCTTTCATAAACAAGATGGACAAAATTGGAGCCGACTTTGAAAATACTTTAGAAATGATCAGAGACCGACTTCAGGCTACTCCTGCCGTTATAACTATTCCAATCGGAAAAGAACATGCTTTCAAAGGTTGTATCGATCTTTTAAATGAAAAAATGTACATCTGGGACAAAGATGAAATAGGAGTTGAATATACTACCACCGACGTCACTGACGAATACAAAGAAGAAGTAAAAAAATGGAGAGATATTCTTGTTGAGCAAGTTTGTTCTGAAGACGATGTCCTTCTTGAAAAATTCCTAAATGACCAGGTGCCATCCATTGAGGAACTTAAAAAAGTACTAAGAAAAGCCACTATCGATAAAAAACTATTCCCCGCCTACTGTGGCTCTTCTTTGAGAAACAAAGGTGTTCAACCTGTTTTAGATGGTGTTGTTGATTTCCTTCCTTCCCCAATCGACCTTCCTCCTGTGGCTGGACTTGACCCCAAAACCGAAGAAAAATTAGAGAGAAAACCCCAAAACTCAGAGCCTCTTTCTGCTCTTCTTTTTAAGGTTCAAACTGATCCTCACGTTGGAAAGCTTTCTTATCTTCGTATTTATTCTGGAGTTTTAAAATCTGGATCTTCTGTTCAAAACGTAACTAAACGAAAGTCAGAAAGAATTGGTCGTCTTCTTTTAATGCACGCTGATAAAAGAGAAGCTATTGATGAAGCATATGCCGGAGAAATCGTTGCCTGTATTGGTCTTAAAGAGTCTTCAACTGGAGACACTCTTTGTGATCCTACTGCTCCCATCTCTCTTGAAAACATCTCTTTCCCTGATCCTGTTATTCATCTTTCTATTGAACCAGCTACCAAAGAAGATCAAGAAAAAATGGGTCAAGCCCTCCATCGTCTTTCTGAAGAAGATCCTACTTTCTCAGTTAAAGTTGATCATGAAACTGGACAAACCATTATCTCTGGTATGGGAGAACTCCATCTTGAGATTTTAGCTGAAAGACTTAAAAGAGAATTTAAAGTCAACGCTACTACTGGTAAGCCCCAAGTTGCTTATCGAGAAACTATTAGAAACGAAGCTGAAGGTGAAGGTAAATACATTCGCCAAACCGGAGGTAGGGGACAATTTGGTCACTGTTTACTAAGAATCGAACCTAAGCCCAGAGGAGAAGGTTTTGAATTCGTCTCTGAAATCAGAGGTGCTTCTATTCCTTCAAACTTCATTCCTTCCATTGAAAAAGGTGTTAAAGAAGCCTTAGAAAAGGGTGTTATTTCTTCCTATCCTATGGTAGATATTAAAGTTGCTGTTTACGACGGATCTTACCACGAAGTCGATTCTTCTGACATGGCTTTCAAAATTGCTGGATCCATGGGACTTCAAGCTGCAGTCAAAAAAGCCAATCCTACCCTCGTCGAGCCTATTATGAAGATCGAAGTTACTACCCCTTCTGACTTTTTAGGAGCAGTTATGGGAGACCTTTCTTCAAGAAGAGCTCAGATTCTTGGCACTGAAGATAGAAATTCTTATACTGTCATAAACGCTTCTATTCCTCTTGCTGAAGCCAGAGGATATGCTACTGTTATAAGGAGCCTTACTCAAGGCAGGGGTAATTTTTACATGGAACCCAGTCATTATGATGAAGTTCCCACCAATATTATGAAAGATTTAGTTAATTCTGAAAAATAAAAACTTGCTAATCTTGCTTTCTATTGGTACAATCTTTAAGCTTATCTAGGCACAAAAATATTAATAAATTAAAAAACAAAAGAAGGAGAAAAAAATGTCCGACGACAAAAAATTCATAAGAAACAAACCCCACATCAACGTTGGTACCATCGGCCACGTCGATCACGGTAAGACCACTCTTACCGCAGCTCTATTAAAAACTTTGGAAGAAAAAGGTCAGGCTAAAGCTAAAACCTACGCCGATATCGCTAAGGGAGGTACAGTAAGAGACGCCAATAAAATCGTCACTATTGCTGTTTCCCACGTCGAATACGAGACTGAAAAAAGACATTACGCCCACATTGACTGTCCCGGACACGCCGACTACGTCAAAAACATGATCACTGGTGCTGCTCAAATGGATGGTGCTATTCTTGTTGTTTCTGCTCCTGATGGCCCAATGCCTCAAACCAGAGAACACATTCTTTTAGCAAAACAGGTTAACGTTCCCGCCCTTGTTGTTTACTTAAACAAGGTCGATCTCGTTGATGATCCTGAATTTTTGGATCTAGTTGAAATGGAAATCAGAGAACTCTTAAAAAAGTATGAATTCCCCGGAGACGAAGTTCCAATCATTAAGGGTTCTGCTCTTAAAGCCCTCAATGGTGATGAAGAAGCTAAAAAGTCCATCATGGAACTTACCGAAGCTCTCGATAACTACATCAAAGAACCAGCCCGTGAGCTAGATAAACCTTTCTTAATGCCTGTTGAAGATGTTTTCTCAATCAAGGGCCGTGGTACAGTTGCCACCGGTCGTATTGAAAGAGGAGTCATTAAAGTCAACGAGGAAATCGAAATTGTTGGTCTTAACGCCACCAAAAAGACTGTTGTTACCGGAGTTGAAATGTTCCACAAAATGCTTGATCAAGGTCAGGCTGGAGACAACGTCGGTATTCTTCTTCGAGGTGTTGAAAAGACAGACATTGAAAGAGGACAAGTATTGGCCAAACCCGGATCAATCACTCCTCACACCAAGTACACTGCAAAGGTTTATTTATTGAAAAAAGACGAAGGTGGTAGACATACCCCCGTTTTTGGTGGTTACAAACCCCAGATCTTTATCGGTACCACTGATGTTACCGGTTCTGTAGAACTGGCCGAAGGAACTGAAATGATCATGCCCGGAGACAACTCAAATGTCACCGTAACTTTGATCAAACCAGTTGCTCTTGAGGAAGGTCAAAACTTCGCTATCCGCGAAGGAGGACTAACCGTCGGTGCTGGAGTTATCACTAAAATAGTCGAGTAAATTAAAAATATATTATGGCTAAAGCTAGCCGGATCAGAGTCCGCCTCAAATCATACGATCATCGTATCATCGATGAGGCTGCTGAAAAAATTGTTCAAGCAGTGGTTACTGCCGGGGCAACAGTCGTTGGTCCCATACCTTTGCCAAACAAAAAGAAAACCTTTGTGGTTACTACTAGTCCTCACACTGATAAGAACGCCAGGGAGCACTATCAGATGATTGTTCACAAAAGGATAATCGATATCTTAAACGCAAGTTTAAGAACCATTGATCGTCTACAACATCTTGATCTTCCCGCTGGAGTTCAAATCGAAGTGAAGATGTAATTCGACTTATAAAAAATTTAAAAAAGAGGGGTTAAAGCCCCTCTTTTAATTGACTATATGCTCAATAGCTATTTAGTAAAAAAAGGAAAGATGCAACAAGTCTATCTAGAAGATGGGAGACTTTTTGGCATCACTATTCTTCACTCTCCTCCCGCCACTATTCTCCAGGTAAAAGACAATAAAAAAGATGGCTACCAAGCCCTTCAATTAGCCTTCGGAGAAAAGAAAAGAGCTAAAAAAGCTATTCTTGGTCACATTAAAAAATCTGGTTCCAAAATCCCCGCTAGAATAAAAGAAATAAGACTAGCCCAAGACGCCGAAGTTGAATTCAAAGTAGGGGATCAAATAACCATTGATCAAATTCTTGAAGATAGAGATATTGTAAAAGCAACTGGAACTTCAAAAGGTCGTGGATTTGCCGGAGTTATTAAAAGACACGGTTTCCATTCCCAACCCGCTACTCACGGTGCTTCTGACCGAGAAAGAGCTCCTGGTTCCATTGGTGCCCAAACTCCTGGAAAAGTTATTAAAGGTAAAAAGATGCCTGGACATATGGGAAATGCCACTATTTCTGTAAAAAACCTTAAAGTCTTAAAAGTAGATAAAGAACAAAATCAAATTTGGATTATTGGCTCTGTCCCCGGACACATCAATTCCTGGATTGAAATCAAAAAAACTAATAAAAAAGCTGCCGACACCTTTAAGCTCCCCACTCCTCCTAAACCCCAAAAAGAAGAAAAAGACTCAAAAGAAAAAACCGATAAAAAAGCCAAGAAAAAGACTAAAAAAGAAACTGACAATAAAAGTTCCCCCAAAAAAGAAGAAAAATAAGCCATGACTACTAAAAAGAAACTAATTGCTAATTTTTATGATCTCAAAGCTACTAAACTAGACAGCATTTCTCTAGACCCTGCCTTTTTTGATCTAAAAGATAATCCCGATCTTATCGCCCAATCCGTAAGAGTCTATCTTTCAAATCAACGCAGAGCAAAAGCAAAAGTTAAAAACCGATCTGAAGTAAGAGGAACTACCAGAAAAGTCTGGAAACAAAAAGGAACTGGTCGTGCCCGTCACGGTGACCGAAGAGCTCCTATCTTTGTTGGTGGTGGTAAAGCCCACGCTCCCCGAGGAGACCAAAATTTTAAACTTAAACTAAGTAAAAAAATGAATCGTCTTGCCAGACTCATTGTCCTCTCCCACTTTGCCAGAAACGAAAAAATAATTGCTCTAAAAGACATTTCCTCACTTCCAGAAAAAACCAAAGCCGCCAGTGATCTTCTAAAAAACCTCGGAAAGAAAGAGAAATCAATCTCTTTGGCAAAAAGAGTTGCCCTTATTACTACTCCTGATCAATCTGCTCCCCGCGCTGCTTTCAAAAACATTAAAAACGTAACCCTTATTTCATCTGAAAGTTTAAATACCTACCAACTAAGTCTCCACCCCTTCCTAATTTTCAGCAAAGAAGCTTTAGATATTCTTCAAACCAAAAAAAATGAAAATTAAAATCAGTCTTAAAGACGTAATTAAGTCACCAATCCTAACCGAAAAAGCTCTCATTGATCAGGCTAAAGGTAAATATCACCTTTGGGTACACCCTGAAGCCACTAAGGGTCAAATTGATCGTGCCTTCCAAGAACTTTTCTCTATAACCCCTCTTTCCATAAACACCACCACCTTAAAAGGAAAAGAAAAATTCAACCACCGTACTCGTTCTACTACTAGACGCCCTATTCGTAAAAAAGCAATCATCACCATTAAAAAAGGAGAAAAAGTCAAAGAGTTAACTATCAAAGAAAAATGAAATACCGAATCCAAAAACTAAAAACCATTAAAAAGAAAAAATCTGGCCGAGACAATAAAGGTCACATTTCTGTCCGTCATCAAGGTGGTCAGCAAAAAAGATTTTTACGTCTAATTGACTGGAGAAGAGATAAGGTTGATGTTGAAGCTACAGTTAAGTCCATAGAATATGATCCTAACAGAACCGCTGATATTGCTCTTTTGGTTTACAAAGACGGTGAAAAGAGGTATATTCTCTCACCAGAAGACCTAAAGATAGGGGATACTGTTATTAGTTCTGATGCAGCTCCAATTCAAACTGGAAACTGCCTTAAACTAAAAAATATCCCTGCTGGTATAGCCATCCATGGCCTGGAATACATTCCTGGAAAAGGTGCTCAAATTGCCCGATCCGCCGGAGCTTCTCTTCAGGTTCAGAGTATAGAAGCAGATAAGGCTATAATTAAGCTTACTTCTGGAGAAATTAGGGTTTTTAACGCTAACTGTAAAGCCACTATTGGCACAGTCGGTAATTCCCAACATTTCAATAAAAAACTAAAGAGAGCTGGTCAAAAAAGATTGATGGGTATCAGACCCACAGTCCGAGGTGTAGCCCAACATCCTGATTCTCATCCTCACGGAGGTGGAGAAGGAAGATCAAGTGTTGGTATGAAATACCCAAAGACTCCTTGGGGTAAGCACGCTCTTGGTAAAAAGACCAGAAAAAAGAAAAAACATTCAAGCAAATATATTATTAAAAGAATAAACTAAAACATGTCCAGATCTTCAAAAAAAGGACCCTATATTGATCCCAAACTCTTAAAAAAGGTTTTGGCCAATAAAAGCAAAAAACCCATCAAAACTTGGGCCAGGGCTTGTCAAATCCCTCCTCAGTTCTTGGGTCATACCTTTTTAGTCCACGATGGACGCAACTTCATAAACGTCTATGTTTCCGAGGAAATGATCGGTCACAGACTTGGTGAATTTGCCCATACCAGAACTTTCAGAGGTCATGGTCGTGTTGTTAAACGTGTTATAGAAAAAACCTAATGGTAAAAGAAAAAAAACCTATCGCTAAAAAGAAAGCTGTTGCTGCTCCTAAAAAAGCAGTCTCTTCCGCCACCCCTGCTATTAAAACCTTTTTTGTCTTTAAAAAGATGGTCCCCATGTCTCCTCAGAAACTGAGACTAGTTGCCAGAGCCATAAAAGGACTCTCTCCTCAAACTGCTCTCACTCAACTTAAGCTAACCGACACTAAAAGAACTAGAATTATGGCCAGACTTATTCACCAACTACTTTCTGATGCCAAATCAAACTTCAACCTTGATCCTCAAACAGTTCAAATAAAAGAAATTCATATCGATGAAGATCAAAAGCTAAAAAGAATGGACAAATCACACTCTGCTCGTTTTCAGTCTGGTGTTCGAATAACCAGAAAGAGCAAAATTAAAATTATCGCCCAAGGAAAATAATATGGGACAAAAAGTAAATCCACTAAGTTTTAGACTAGAAATTAAAAATAGCCGTCACAAATGGTTATCTCGTTGGTATGCTCCCAAAAATCTTTTCCGACATCTTCTCATCGAAGACATTAAAATCAGAGAGTTTTTAAATAAACGTCTCGACTCTGCCGGTCTTGCTCAGGTAAGAATTGAAAGACTAAACAAAAAAATAAAAATCATTCTCCTTACTACTCGTCCTGGTTTGGTTATCGGTCGCGGAGGAAAAGGTCTTGAAGAACTCAAAAAAGATCTTGTTTCTATCATTAAAAATAAATCATCCCAAAAGAATCTTGAGATTCAAGTAGAAGAACTCAAGAACCCCGATTCTTCAGCAAAACTAATCGCTGACAAGATCGCCTATCAACTTACCAGACGTCTTCCTTACCGCCGAATTGTTAACAACGCTATGGACAAGGCTATGAGCTCCGGTGCTCAAGGAATCAAGATTGTTCTTGCTGGCCGAATTAATGGGGCAGAAATTAGCCGTACTGAAAAGTTTTCTACTGGCCCTGTTCCTCTTTCCACTCTAAGAACACACATTGACTACTATGAAAGACCATCTTTAACCCGCTCCGGTTATATCGGTGTCAAAGTCTTTTTAAATAAAGGAGAAAATGTCTAAACATGTTACAGCCTAAAAAAACAAAATACCGAAAACAGTTCCGAGGAAAAATGAGAGGTAACTCTAAAGGTCACCGCTTAAACTTTGGAGATTACGGACTTAAAGCTATAACTAGAGGTTGGATCAGCTCTGCCCAAATCGAAGCTGCCCGACGTGCTATCACTGGTTACACCAAACGCGCTGCCCGTGTTTGGATTAGACTCTTTCCTGACAAACCAATCACTAAAAAAGGTGCTGGTGCCCCCTTGGGTGCAGGTAAAGGAGATGTTGAAGGCTACGTTGCCGTTGTTAAACCTGGTAAAGTAATGTTTGAGGTTTCCGGGGTCGAAGAAGAGATTGCCCGAGAGGCACTAAGAAGAGCTGGATCTAAAATTTCAGTAAGAACAAAAATAATTAGCAAAAGCTACTAAGAAAAATGATAAAAAAATCTGATAAAATCGCCTACCTGCAAAAAACTAAAAAAGTTTTGGAAACTGAGCTTCAAAAAGCTCAGAAGAAATTAGTTGCGACTAGAATCAAAGTCAGGCTTGGTCAAGAAAAGGATCATTCTAAGCTTAAGAAAATAAGATACGAAATCGCCCTTATAAAAACTATCTTAAAAATAAAATTAAACCAAAAAGATGAAAAAAACCAAAAATAAAACTACCACCGAAAAACAAGGAAAAACCTTCCAAGCTGTCGTTGTTTCCAATAAAATGGAAAACACCATTGTTGTCACCATGGACATCAAAAAACCTCATCCTAAATACAAAAAAATACAAAAAAAGACCAAAAAACTTTATGTTGACGATAACTTAAAAGCAAAGATTGGAGACAAGGTCCTCATCAGAGAAGTTCGTCCCATTTCTAAATTAAAAAGATTTACAACTGTAAAAATTATCTAATGATTGCCTTAAGATCCATCCTAAAACCAGCCGATAACACCGGGGCCAAAAGACTCCGAGTTATCCATGTCTACGTGGGATCTCGCAGGAGGTATGGTCATATTGGCGATATCGCCCTCGCTTCTGTCATTGAAGCTGCTCCTGGAGGAATGGTTAAAAAGAAAGAAATGGTAAGAGTTGTTATTATCCGCACCAGAAAAGAGAAACGCCGAGAAGACGGTTCTTACATTCGTTTTTCTGACAATGCCGCTGTCATTGTCGACAACAACGGAAATCCTCGAGGTACTAGAATCTTCGGTCCTGTCGCCCGAGAAATTAAAGAAAAAGGTTTTACAAAAATTGCCTCAATGGCTAAGGAGGTAGTCTAAAATGAAAATCAAAGTAAACGATACTGTAAAAATAAGAATTGGAAAAGATAAGGGTCGAACTGGAACAGTTCTAAAATCCTTTCCTAAAAAAGGCACTCTTTTAGTTGAGGGTATCAATCTCTACAAAAAACATTTAAAACCTCAACAAGGACAACCTGGAAGCATTGTTGAAAGAACCAGACCTATCGCTGTTTGTAAAGTTAGCCTGGTTTGCCCTTCTTGCAAGAAAGCCACCAGAGTTGCTTACAAAATTGATAAAAACAAAGAAAAATACCGAGTTTGTAAAAAATGCGACTCCATAATTAAAATAGATTCAAAAAAATAAAATGTTAAAAAAAGACTTTCAAGATACCATCGCCAAAAAACTTCAAACCGATATTGGTCTTAAAAACATTTTTTCCACTCCTCATCTTTTAAAGATCATTATCAACCAAAGAGTTCCTGAGGCCAGAGAAAACAAAGAAGCTATTGCTGAAGCCACCGCTGAACTAGCCGCTATCACTGGTCAAAAACCAGTTGTCTGTCTAGCTAAAAAATCAGAAGCTGGATTCAAAATCAGAAAAGGTGATCCACTTGCCCTTAAAGTAACTTTAAGAAGAAGTAAGATGTATGATTTTGCCGAAAAATTATTCAAAATTGTTCTTCCCACACTAAGGGATTTTAAAGGACTTTCTCCTGATTCTTTTGACCAAAGTGGAAACTATTCCTTCACTCTAGAAGAGCAAACTGTCTTCTCCGAAGTTAATCTTGATAAAGTTAGGAAAGTTAGAAGTTTGCAAATCACCTTTGTAACCTCTACTTCTGTCAAAAAAGAAGCAAAAATGTTACTATCTGCCCTAGGTTTGCCTTTTTCTAAAAAATAAATATGGCCAATGTTGCAAAAATAGTTAGAGAAAAAAAGAAACTACGTTTCAAAACACGTTATCGAAACCGTTGTCAGCTTTGCGGCCGACCAAACGGTTACATTCGTATGTTTGGAATGTGTCGTCTTTGTTTCCGAAAACATGCCTCTGCCGGCCTTATTCCAGGAGTTAAAAAAGCAAGTTGGTAAAAACAATATGGATCCTATAGCAGACTTTTTAATCAGAATAAAAAATGCCTATCTCGCCAAGAGAAAGACTTTTGTCGTACCTCATTCAAAAACCAAAGAGGCTATCGCTAAATTACTAGTCACCCACACCTTCATCAAAAAATTCTCAGTTAAAGAAGAAGATGATAGAAAAAACATTTTTGTTGAACTTCTTTATAGAAACAACAAACCAGCTCTTCAAGATCTCAAAAGGGTCAGTAAGCCTGGACGACGCATCTACACCACTGTCGATGCCCTTCCTTGGGGTAAAACACCAAACACTCTCTTTATTATTTCCACCTCTCAAGGCCTTATGTCCCAAAGGCAAGCCAAAGTCAAAAACGCTGGCGGAGAGATTATGGCCCAGCTCTGGTAAAACATGTCAAAAATAGGTAAAAATCCCATTATTATTCCCGATACTGTAACCATAAAAGTTGAGGACAATCTAGTGACTGTTACTGGTCCCAAAGGTGAATTAACTCTCACTCTTCCTTTAAAAATCAAAGTTAAAATAAACAAAAAAGAATTACTTGTCGAAAGACTCTCTGAAGACAAACAGACTAGATCTAATCACGGAACCTTCCGATCTCACATTCAAAACATGATTACTGGTGTAACCGAAGGTTGGCAAAAAGAACTTCAAGTAGTTGGTACTGGTTTCAGAGCTGCAATCGAAGGAAAATTCCTTTCTCTAATCGTTGGTTTCATAAACCCAGTTAAACTTCCAATTCTCAAAGGCTTAACTGTTACTGTTGATCAAGATAACAAAATCGTTGTTTCTGGTATAGATAAAGTCTTAGTTGGTCAATTTGCCAGCAATGCCAGAAAAGCTAGAAAACCAGACGCTTATCAGGGAAAGGGTGTTCGTTACGTTGGTGAGCATGTTAAATTAAAACCCGGTAAAGCAGTTAAAACAGAGGCCTAAAAATGAAAATCATAAAAAACTCATCTGAAAGAAGAAAAATCAGAACCAGAAAAAAACTCTCGGACAACAAGGGTTTACCAAGGTTTACTGTCTTTCGATCCAATCGTTATCTTTGGGCTCAAATCATAGACGACAAAAAAGGACTTACTCTTCTTTCTTCTACTACCAAAACTCTTCCTGAAACTAAAGAAAAACTGACTAAAACTCAAGAAGCTCAAAAACTAGGAGAGATTATAGCTAAAAAAGCCCTCAAATTAAAAATTACCCGGGTTCGTTTTGATAAGGGACCTTATCGCTTCCATGGACGCGTTAAGGCTCTTGCTCAATCAGCCAGAAAATCCGGTTTAAAATTCTAAACAATTCATGCCAGCACCAACAAACAAAAGAAGAGGTTTTTATTCCCAAAAACCAACTGATGAATATACTGAAAAAGTAATTCAAATTAAAAGGGTTTCTAAGAAAACCAAAGGTGGAAATCAATCTTCCTTCACCGCCCTAACTGTCGTTGGCGACAAAAAGGGAAAAATTGGTATCGGATTTGGCCGAGCCAAGGATGTTTCTAGTGCTATTAAAAAAGCCATCCGAAAAGCAAAAGCTGACACTACTCAAATCACCATAGTAGAAGACACTATTCCAGCTGAGATCAAACTTAAATACAAGTCTGCTATCATCCTCTTAAAACCCGCCAAAAAAGGTACTGGTATTATTGCCGGCGGCCCCATAAGGTCTCTGATTCAAGTTTCTGGTATCAAAAACATTGCCAGTAAAATTATGGGAAGCAGGAACAAAATATTAAATGTTAGAGCTGCCCAAAAAGCTCTTCAAATAATTTCCAATGCTTAACTCTCTTAAAAAAATTACCCACAAAAGTAAAAAAAGGATTGGCCGTGGATACGGATCCAAAAAAGGTGGCCATACTTCCACCCGTGGTAGTAAGGGAGCAAAGGCTCGCTACAAAATCAAACTAACCTACGATGGTACCAAGATTAAAAAAGGATGGATCAAGCGCATGCCCCTTTTAAAAGGAAAAGGCAAAAACACATCCTTAAGAGTCAAACTAGCTGTTGATCTCAATCAAATTGAGAAATGGTACAAAGCTAACGATATTGTCAAAAGGGAAGATCTTCTTCAAAAACTAAACGTCAGAAAATCTGATATTAAAAAGGCCAAAGTAAAGGTTCTTTCTAGAGGAGAGATAACCAAGCCCCTAACCTTTAATGTTCCTTGTACTAAAAACGCTACTGATAAAATTCTTGCCCAAGGTGGCAAAATCACTATTAAACTGAAAACTGATATTGGCTCTGATAAGATAAAGGGATGAAAGAACCCGCAAAGCTAATAAGACTCTATATCGAGGGAATAAAAACCCCCGTCCTCAGAAAGAAATTTCTTGTAACACTCCTTATTATTGCCCTCTTCAGACTTATTGCCCACATCCCTGTCCCGGGTGTTAACCTTTCTCTTTTAAAACAGTTCTTTGAGGGTAATCAGTTTCTCTCTCTTTTAGACATCTTCTCTGGAGGAACTCTAGCCAACTTTTCCATTGCTGCTTTAGGATTAAACCCCTACATTAATGCCTCTATTATGCTTCGTCTTATGACCATGGTCATAAAAAAGCTTGAGGATCTTTCCAAAGAAGGGGAGTATGGTCGGGCTAAAATTGACCAATATACTCGCATAATTACAATCCCCCTTTCAATTCTTCAAGCCTTCTCCATGTACGGAATCCTGCGTTCTCAAAACATTATTCCTACCGTTTCCCCCCTTCTTCTTGCTGCCCTAATCTTAAGCATGACTGCTGGTACCATGATCACTCTCTTCTTGGCAGAACTAATAAACCAGTACGGCATTGGAAATGGTGTTTCTGTAATCATCTTCGCTGGAATCGTCGCTCGCTATCCTGTCAGCATTATGCAAACCTCTTCCACCATCGGGTCAAGCGGACTTTTCAACCTCCTAGCCTTTTTGGTTCTAGCCCTAATTCTCACTCTTGGAATCGTCTTTGTTGAAGAGGCTGTTTTAAGAATTCCAATTCAGTATGCAAAAAAAATTACTGGAGGAAAAGTCTATGGTGGGCAAAGCACTCATCTTCCTCTAAAGGTTGATACTGCTGGAGTTATGCCTATTATTTTCGCTCTATCTTTAGCCACCATTCCTTCCATGATTGCCCAATTTATGTCTACCCTCAATCAAGAATCTCTATCAAGCCTTGCTGACTCTATCAGTCGTTTTCTTTCTCCGGGTTCAAATTCTTACACTATTTTCTATTTTATTCTTGTTGTCGTCTTTACCTACTTTTACACCGGCGTGGTTTTTAAACCCAAAGATGTTGCTGAAGATTTAAGAAAATCCGGTGCTTTCATTCCTGGAATTAGACCCGGAAACGCTACTGAGAAACGTCTTTCCTTCCTCTCTTCTCGGGTTACTGTCATTGGAGCTGTCTTTCTAGGTCTCGTCGCTATTATTCCTAGTATTGCCCAAAACCTAACTGGAATCACCACTCTTACTGTCGGTGGTACTAGTCTCTTGATTGTTGTCTCTGTAATCATTGAACTAACTAGGAAAGTAGAAAATGTGGTTCAAATGTATCGTTATGAAAAGTTTAGTTACTAAGCTCTCCTTATGAATCTAATTATCATCGGCCCCTCAGGATCAGGAAAAGGAACCCAGGCTAAACTTATTGCCAAAAAATATAACCTCACCCATATTTCTACTGGCCAACTCATAAGAGATCATATTAAAAAGAAAACCACTCTTGGCAAGAAAGCTCAGTCTTATGTAGAAGATGGTCGTTGGACCCCAACTAAAATTGTCCTAAAAATTCTTTTTGAAAACCTTAAAAACAAATTTATCATTGATGGTACTCCTCGCTATCTAAAACAATGTCCTCTCATTGATAAATATCTAAAAAAACATAATCAAAAACTAGATGCTGTAATTTATCTTCATGTCACCAAGCAAGAATTACTTGATCGTCGCCAACTCTATAAAGAAAAATTTCAAGACCAATCTCGACCAGACAGTACCCCTGAAGCTTTCGAAGCTCGATATCAGTCTGGTAAAAAAACCATTGGACCCATTTTGAAATACTACAAAAAGCAAGGTAGGTTAATAAAGATAGATGGGAATCGACCAGTCAAACCCATCTTTAAAGACATTTGCTCAACCCTAAATTCTCTTTTATGAAATCCCTTTCTAAAAAACATTCCTCCCAATTAGAGGGGGGGCAAATTCTCTCCCAACTTCTTTTTTCAACCCTTTCAGAAGTGAAACCTGGAGTGTCTACACTAGACCTTGAAGCTCATTTTCAAAAAAAACTAGATGAAACTGGACTTGTCGCCTCTTTTAAAACGGTCGACAACTATCCTTTTTGTACCTGCATTAACATAAACGAAGGAATTGTTCATGGACTTCCTAAAAAAGAAGCAATCATTAAAGAAGGGGACCTTGTTTCTATAGATGGTGGTCTTGTTAAAAAGAGCTTCCATGCTGACATGGCCTACACTATCCCTGTTGGGAAAGTTTCTGACAAAATAAAGGCCTTTTTAAAAACTGGAGAAGAGGCCCTGGAGTTGGCTATCAACCAAGCTCGTCCCGGAAACAGGATCGGAGACATCTCAAAAGCTATCCAAGACCATATTGAATCTGCCGGTTACTCTGTTTCACCCCAGTTAACCGGTCATTCTATTGGAAAAAAACTACATGAAGACCCTCTCATTCCTGGAGTTCTCACGCTTCCTTTAAAAAACACTCCTCGTATTAAAGCTGGACAAAGCCTTGCTATTGAGGTAATTTATTCTCTGGGGTCAACTGAGCTTGAAACTGAATCTGACAATTGGACGATTCGCACCAAGGATCGTTCACCCACCGCCCTCTTTGAAAAGATGGTTCTGGTCACTCAAGAAAAAACCATAGAAGCTACCAATTATTTAAAAAATTTAATAAAATAAACCTAAATGGTCAAAAATCAACAAGACAGAGTACAAGGCACTGTTACTGAAGCCTTGCCCAACACCCTTTTTAGAGTCAAGCTTGAAGGTGAAGAAGGAAGTGAAATTATTGCCCATCTTGCGGGAAAATTAAGACTTCATCGCATTCGGGTCATGGCTGGAGATCGAGTTACTCTCGAACTCAGTCCACAAAAAGATAAAGGACGCATTGTTTATCGCGGATAAAGATCAATTTTACTATTGTCTTTCTGCCTCGCTTAGGATAGAATACTCAATGCCCCCTTCGGGGAGATTTTTTTGAGTCCAAAAATGAAAGTAGCAGCAAGTGTAAAAAAAAGATGCAAAAAGTGCAAGATTGTTCGTAGAAACGGACGAATTCATGTCATTTGCGAAATTAAAAGACACAAACAAAAACAAGGATGAGAATCTCAGGAATAGACATACCAGACCATGAAAGAGCCGAGATTGGTTTAACTCGTTTTTTTGGTATTGGAAGAACTCTAGTTAAAGACCTTTTGAAAACCACCAAAATTGACGCCAACAAAAGAGTAAAAGATTTTACAAGAGACGAAGTTACCCGAATCATAAAAGCCCTCGAGGACATTCAAACTGAAGGTGACCTAAAAAGAGAAATTCGTGATAACATCCAAAGATTAAAAGTAATTAAGTGTTACCGTGGTATCCGCCATATCTTAAACCTTCCTGTTAGAGGACAAAGGACCAGAGTCAATGCCCGAACCAGAAAAGGTAGTAAAAAGACTGTTGGTGCACTTACTAAAGAGGCTTGGGCAAAAATGGAAGCTCAACAAAAGAAAGCCTCTATTGCTAGAAATAAATAAACATGGCTACTAAATCTAAAACTAAGAAAGTCAAAAAAACCATCAAACACTTTACTGAAGGTCGTTTATATATTAATGCCACCTTTAATAACACTATTGTTACCATCACTGATCCCCAAGGAGATGTTCTCACTTGGGTTTCTGCAGGATCCGCCGGATTTAAGGGAACTAGACGATCCACTCCTTATGCTGCTACCACCACTATTGAAAAAGCTTTAGAAAAAGCCAGAACCGAATTTGGTATGAACAAATACTCTGTTTTCGTCAGAGGACCAGGTACTGGGCGTGACGCCGCCCTAAGATCCCTAAGAGCAAATCGAAATCTTTCAATTTTAAAAATTTCTGACGTCACTCCTATTCCTCACAATGGTCCTCGACCACCTAAACAGAAAAAAGGATAAAAAATATTATGGCCAGATTAACTAAAAAATGTCGTCAATGTCGAAGAGAGGGTGTAAAACTCTTTCTAAAAGGCGATCGCTGTCATACAGGAAAATGCCCTATTGAGAAAAAGGGTGCTGTTCCTCCAGGTCAACACGGAATCAAGTCTTTCCGACGCATTTCTTCTTATGGCCAGCAGCTAAGAGAAAAACAAAAGACAAAAAGAATTTATGGTGTTTTAGAAAGACAATTCAGAAAACTCTACAAAGAGGCTGAAAGAAAAAGGGGAGATACAGGCTTTCTTCTTCTACAGCTTCTAGAACTACGTCTTGATAATGTTATTTATCGACTAGGCCTTGTTCCTTCCAGATCCTTCTCTCGTCAAATCATTACCCATGGTCACGTAACTGTTAATGGAAAAAAGATGGACATTCCTTCTTACTTGGTTAAAAAAGACGACCAAGTATCTATTTCTTCTCAAATTGCCAAGATGACTTCTGTTCAATCTTGGATCAAAGAGAAGAAAATCAAAACTCCTTCTTGGCTTGATAAAAAAGCCATTGTTGGAAAAGTTATCGGTCTCCCCGAAAGAAAAGAAATCGACGAGGGAATCGATGAAAGTTTAATCGTAGAATATTATTCAAAATAAAAGTTAAAAATTTTTTTTATTATGATCACTACTAATAAGTTCAATATCAAAAAAGTCAAAGAAACCGCTGACTACGGTAAATTTACTCTTTCTCCTCTTCTTGGAGGTTTTGGTCACACCCTAGGAAACACTCTAAGAAGAATTCTTTACATCACCATTCCTGGTGCTGCTGTCACCAAGATGAAGGTCAAAGGTGCTGATCACCTCTTCACTACTCTTCCTGGTATTAAAGAAGATCTTGTTGATATTAGCCTTAATCTCAAACAAGTTAAATTCACCTATGAATCTGAAGAACCTGTAGTTCTTAAACTAGAAGCAAGTGGTGCAGGTAAAATAACTGCAAAGGATATTAAACTTGTTCCTGGTATTGAAATTGCCAATCCTGATCAAGTTATTGCTAACCTTGCTGACGCTAAATCCAAACTAAGCATTGAACTAACCGTTGAATCTGGTCGTGGGTATCAGTCAGCCAAAGAAAGAGAAACAGGTATCATCGGAGAAATCTCTCTTAATGCCGATTTCTCTCCTGTTAGAAAAGTTAGTTACCAGGTTGAACCTGCTCGTCTAGGTAAAAAATATAACTACGATCAGCTCACTCTCGAAATTTGGACCGATGCTTCTCTTGAACCCTCAAGGGCTTTAGAGTTAGCTACCAGAGATCTTATTGCCTCTCTAATGCAGATTGTTGACCCCAAAGAATTCGAAGAAGAACTAGCTGCTGATCTAGCTAGCGCTGAAGAAGCAGAACAAGTCTACTTAGTAGAAGAAATTGATCTTCCTCTTCGTGTTACCAACGCTCTTAAAAAAGCAGACTACAGTCAGGTAAGTGATCTAATTAAAGCCGGAAGACCTGAAGTTTCAAAAGCCAAAAACGTTGGTGAGAAATCTCTTAAATTAATAGACGCTTGGTTAGCAGAAAAAGATCTTTCTTGGTCAGCTTAAATTTAACCCCTCAAAAATGAGACATCGCTTAAAAGGTAAAAAAATGGGTCGCAACCATCACCAAAGAAAAGCACTTTTCTTGGGACTTGTTCGCGCCATGTTTACCCACGGCTCTATTAAAACTACTGTCACCAAAGCCAAGGCCGTCCTTCCTTTGGTAGAAAAAATAACCAATAAAGCTAAAAAAGGCGATCTCATTTCTAAAAGGTTTCTCTATCGCTACCTTCAAGACCAGTCTTGGGTCAATAGAGTATCTGAAACTATTCAAAAGGAGTTTGCAGATCAAAACGGAAATTACACCAAGATCACTCCTCTTTTTAAAAGAAAAGGAGACAGGGCTATTGTAGTTCGTTTTGAATTTACAAAACCCCTAGATCTTGCTGTTCCTGTAAAACTCAGTAAGAGTGAGCTAAAAAAACAAGAGAAGAAAGCTAAAAAACAAAAAGCTAAAAAAGTAGGAAAAACTAAAAAAGCTCTTCCTAAAAAGAAAGAAGTAAAGGAGAAAAAATAAAATGACCAAAACTGTTCACATACCAAGAGAAAAAATAAAAAGAGAATGGCATCTTGTTGATGTTAAAGGTCAAACTCTTGGTCGTGTCATGACCCAGATATCCTCTCTTCTCATTGGTAAACACAAGCTTGATCTTTCTTTCCACAACGATCATGGTGATTATGTTGTTGTCATCAATGCCAAAGACATTAAAGTCACTGGTCGCAAGATGATCCAAAAAATCTATTATCGCCACTCCGGTTATGCAGGAAACCTAAGAGAACTAACCTTAAAACAAATGATGGAAAAGGACCCCAGAAAAGTTATTTTTCATGCCGCCAAAGGAATGATTCCTAAAAACAAACAAAGAGACAGAAGAATGAAAAGATTAAAAGTTTTTGTCGATGAGAATCATACTTTCCAAGACAAGTTCACAAAATAAAAATGGCTAAAAAATATTACTACACCAAATCAAAAAGACGTTCTGCAATCTGTAACATCAAAATGTTTCGAGGAAAAGTTAAAAGTACTGTTAATGGTAAAAAACTTTCCACCTATTTTCCTCTAAAGTTGCAACTTGTTAACGTTAACCTTCCTTTTGAGCTTACTCAAACTGAAGAAAAATTCTATTTTGAAGCAAAAATAAGCGGTGGTGGAAAATCAGGTCAATCTGATGCTCTCAGACTCGCTGTTTCCAAAGCTCTAGTTCTTCATGATGAAGAAAAATTCCGTCCCATACTAAAAAAGGCTGGCCTTTTAACTACTGACGCTCGTGTCCGAGAAAGAAGAAAAGTTGGTACTGGTGGTAAGGCCCGTCGTGGAAAACAATCTCCTCGAAGATAAATACGCTATACTCAATTTATGCCTCTTTTCCATCTTCTTTTTCTCTCCTTAGTCCAGGCTATTTCCGAGTTCCTACCCATCTCATCTTCAGGACACCTAAACCTTTTCCAGCATATCTTTGGGGACACCCCCTCTCTTGTTTTAGATATCTTTCTAAATACTGCCACTCTTTTTTCAGTTTTACTTTTTCTAAAAGACCCTCTTTTGTCTTTGTTAAAGAACACTATCTCCTTTCAGAAAAAAGCCATAGACAAACTAAAGCTTATTTTTATTGCCTCTCTCCCTGCCGCTGTCTTTGGTCTTCTTTTAAATCAATTCCCTGATTCGATTACCAACGTAAAAATACTCCCTCTCACTTTTTTATCTACTGGACTTCTTCTTTTCTCAACCCGCTACCTTTTACCAAGAAATGAGAAATTAACCCCCCAAAAAGCCCTTTTAATCGGTATTTTTCAAGCTTTAGCTATCTTGCCTGGCCTTTCTCGCTCTGGACTTACCCTTTTTGCCGCTATTTTGTCTGGTTTGTCTCTAAAATCTGCCTTTGAGTTCTCTTTTCTCCTTTTTATACCTGCCTCCTTAGGGGCTCTCTTATTAAACCTTCCTGATCTGGGCAGTCTTAGCACTCTTGGCCTTATTCCTTCTTTAGGTTCCTTTCTAATAGCCTTTGTTGTGGGTTATTTCTCCCTTTCCTTCCTAAGAAAACAACTAGAGTCCCAAAACCTATGGCTTTTCTCCTTTTATTGCTTTTTTATTGCCTCTGTTTCTCTTTTTCTATCAGTCTAGCTATTTTTTCTGTTTCAATACCCCACTTTCCCGTATCCACCCTTTTTTTTCAAAAAATTCTATTCCATCCTCTAAAAGTCTCCTTTTTTGCTCTTTCCACCCTCCCAATGAAAACTTTTCTGCCAAATATCCACCTTTCCTGATCACTCTGTGGCAAGGTACTAAGGGGTCTTGGTTTCCCATCAGTGCCCACCCCACCTTTCTTGCGTCTTTTGTTTCTAAAATTTCTGCCACCTGACCATAAGTCAGAACCTTGCCTTTTGGAATAAATTTAACAACTTCTCTTATCCTGTCAAAAATTTCATATTTTCTCAGCCTGATCCACTCGATACTCTCCGATTGCTGTCCTTCTTAGTCCTGATACTACTGCCGGTAAATCTAGTTTTTTCCCTATTTCTTCCACTACTGATCTAACATAAGTCCCACTTCCTACTTTCATTACCAACTTCAAAACATAGCCGTCTTTTATCTTTCTGTGACCAGTAAGCTTGATCCAGTAAATCTTCATCTTTTTAATTGGTATCTCTACTCCTGTTTTTCCCTCTCTTGCCATTTTGTAAAGTCGCTTGCCTTTTACTTTAATTGCCGAATAGTAGGGGACAGCCAGATCAATTTCACCCTCTAAGGATTTTAAAATTTCTTCCACCTTTTCTATGTTTACTGAATTTACTTTCTTTTCTTCTATTATCTTTCCTTCAAGATCCCCAGTTTCTGTTTTTTTACCCAAAAACACTTCTACTTTGTAAATCTTTGAAAGACCAATTAAGTCAGTTAATTTCTTGGTTCCCTTATTAACTCCGATTATCATCAGTCCACTAGCTAGAGGATCCAAGGTCCCTGAATGCCCCATCTTTCTTATCCCTGTTTTAACCCTTAGCTTTCTAATTACATCAAAAGAGCTAATCCCTCCGGGCTTGTCTATTAACATTAAGTCTTCTTTATCCATCTCGTCCTATTTTATCAGTCTAGTGCTCGAATTGCTCCCGCCACATATCCAAGACCTGTTTCCCCCAATCTGCTTCTGGCAGAAACCCCTTCAGGTTTTGCTCTAATCATCGCCCTCAGTTTTCTTTCTGCGCCATTCCCTAACCTATTCAGCACTTCTTGAGGAATTAAACACACATCAGAATCTGGTCTCTTGGGATTAAATCTTGGAAAAATACTTGATTCTCCACCATCCACTGTTACAACCCTCCAATCATTCTCCCTCAACAAGCGCCAAGTTCTTCCATAGATCCTCTTCGCAACACCTTTGTTAGGTGATTGTCGCGTCAATTGAACCATCAATTCCCTTGTCATGTAGACAATTATATACCCACCAACTTAGGCAGAAACAAAACGTTGAAGTTAAGACTCATTGATTAAAATAAGAATTGCTTAATTGACACTTTATCCTATAGTTTGATACAACCCTTCCACTATGAACAGTAATTCAAGTAAAAATTTAGTTTCCTGCGTCCCTTTCATTGGGATGTTTTTTGCGGTCCTTATTGCCGCCAAAACCAAAAACCCAGGAGGTTTAGTCTACTTGAGATGATTTTATAACTGTTCGTCCAGACAAGCCTCCGAAACGGAGGCTTTTTTATTTCTCCCTGTTTTTCCTCTTTTCGGAGCTTTTTCCGGCCAAACAAGCAAAATCGCTTGTTCACCTAGCACTGGGTTTTTCTGGGTCGGGCCGGAACGTTAAAAATTTAAAGGAGGAAAAAAATGAAAATAAAAAACAAACCCTTGGTTTGGTATTTCTTATTCACCATTCTAAGCGGCATGCACCTGTTTTCCGCCGTGATGGTGATCTTCTACAAAGACTGGGGTGGTTTGAATCAATTTCAGATCCAAACCCTTCAGTCAGTTTTTTCAGTGGGAATTGTACTTCTGGAAATCCCAACCGGATTAGTGGCCGACCTTGTCGGCAGAAAGCAATCTCTTATTCTAGGTAGCTTTATTGCTGCCTTGGGCTTTGTACTCTATGGTTCCTTTTCTGGGTTCTCAAGCTTTTTGGTTGCAGAACTTATCATTTCCCTAGGATTCTCACTAATTTCAGGTGCTAACAGTGCCTTACTTTTTGAAATCCTGGAGAAACAGAAAAAAGAACATGAATTACAAAAGATAAGAGGACGGGTTAGAGCCGCAAAGCTTCTTACTTATGCTTTTTCTGCTCAACTAGGAAGCAAGATCGCCTCTTTGTGGGGATTAAATGCCCCCATGTTTCTTACCGCCCTTCCAATCTTTATGGCCACTTTTGCTGTCATGATGATTCCGGAAGAGAAAAAGGAAAAAACAAAGAAAGGAGAGTCCAAAATTCAGTTAGCCATGAAGGGGCTGATTATCTTAAAAGATAAAAAGATCTTTCGCTTGGCTATAAACGGAGCTTTGGTCAATTCTTCGGCCTACTTTCTGATTTGGTTTTACCAACCACTTATAAGAAAGCTAGGAATGCCCCTTGAATCAAACGGAGTTTTCTACTCTGCCATGGTGTTGGTCGAAGCAGTAATTGCCGCCAACTTTGGTCGTATTGGAAAATACACTAAAAGGTACCTAGATTTTTCTGCCCTTGTGACGGGAATATCATTTCTTTTAGCTGGTCTTTTTCCAAGTCCTGCCACTCTCACAGCACTACTGCTTTTTGCTGGAGGTTTTGGTTTAACAAGAATGGAACTTGTTAATTCCAAAATACAGCTTCTAACACCATCTGAGAATCATGCAACCCTATTGTCCGCAGTTTCCTTGTTGGCAAAACTTGTTCTGATTCCCCTTAACCCCCTTGTTGGATTAGTAGCTGACAAGTCTCTTTCTCTCGCCTTTCTGTTGGTAGGAACAATACCTTTTTTAGTATTGGTTTTTTTACCAGTCAGACCGGAGGAAGAATAAAGAAAAGAGCTTAGGTGTCCCAGCACCTAGGCTCAACTCTTTTTAGCTCTCAATTTACTTTCCTCCTTTTTACTTATTTATTATCTTCCTCTTCCCAAGCCAACCCGCCTTCCCAGTAAAGTGATTTTTTAGAAACCAGTGCCTCTTTTAATTTCCTAAGGTCCTGAAGTTTTTTCTCTTCCATTTTCAAAGAATTCTTATCAAGATCAAAAAACCCAAAATCAATTACTTCATCTTCGTCTATTTTTATCTTTTTAATTAGTTCTTCTGGTAATTCTCTTATCCCAAAGAAAAACTGTAAACTTTCTCCTCTGTAAGAACTATTCATCACATATTTAACTCCTAAAAAGACAGGATTCTCTATTACCAAACCGACTTCTTCCCTAACTTCTCTTTTTACTGCCTCCAGTGGTGACTCTTTCTTATTCACCATTCCACCGGCAAGACTCCACTCTTTTTTGTAACTTGCCTTCACCAGAAGCAATTCTCCCTTTTTATTTAAAATAACCATACCTGAAGCACACCTTTTTCGAGGCAACTGAGCAAAATATTTTTCAGGCTCTATCCAGTTTTTAACCACGGCCAAATTATATCATCAAAGATATTCAGTAAAGTCAACTTCACTTGACGACTAATCCTTTCAGTTAGACAATCAGTCTATGAGTACACAAATAGATATTCACCCAGTTCAGTCGTCAATTTTATGTCGACTCCTTTTTACAAAAGAAGGTCGTTTTAAAGATCTTAATACCCTTAATCTCAGTACTGACCATTTTAGTTTCCACATCAAACAACTAACCGACTGGGGACTAGTAAAAAAACTAGAAAAAGGAAAATATACCCTTACTCCAAAAGGTAAAGAATTTGCCAACCGTTTTGATACCGACAAAAACGAAGTTGAAAGACAAGCTAAGGTCGCAGTTTTACTTGTTGCTGTAAAAACAATAAAGGGAAAAAAGAAATATTTAATCCAACAAAGACTTAAACAACCTTATTTTGGATTCTGGGGTTTTGTCACCGGAAAAATTGCCTGGGGAGAAATTACAAAAGAGGCCGCATCAAGAGAGTTGAATGAAGAAACGGGACTCAAAGGAAATATAAAACTAGTCGGTGTGAAACACAAAATAGATTACACCCAAGATCAAAAACTCCTAGAAGATAAATATTTTTTCGTATTCAAGGTAACTAATTTAAAAGGAAAACTAAAAGAAAAATTCGAAGGAGGAAGAAACAAATGGCTAACTGAAGAAGAAATTCTCAAACTTAAAAACCTTTTTGACGGGGCAGAAGAAAGTATGAACTTCATTAAAAAACCCATTTTCAAGTTCAGTGAAATCAAGTATCTTGTAAAAAAATACTAACCTTTCCCAAAAGTAGTAAAGGAAAAGTTGATAAAACAGGTGAATGAAAATCGACATTTCACCGGATATTACAAAAGACCAGTTTTTTCTAAAAGATCAAAAAATCCTTGAAAAAATAGTTAGTCTAGCCAAACTTCAGAAAAAAGACGTGGTCTTAGAGATTGGTGCCGGTCCTGGCAATCTTACTCAAAAACTTGCCCTAAAAGTTTCAAAGGTAATTGCTTTTGAAATTGATAAACGTTTTAAGCCCATTCTTTCCACTCTACCCTCAAACGTTGAAGTCCATATTGAAGATGCCTGGGACTACATCCAACTTCACGGCAAATTTAGAAAGAAAAAAGTTTATAACAAAGTAGTCTCTAATCTTCCATACTGCCTTTGTGAACCTCTTTTGCACAATCTAACCTTTCTTGATTATGACAAAGTTATCCTCCTTGTCCCAAAAAAATTCATTAAAACCATTAAAAAAAATCCAATATTCTCCTCTTTTTTTAAAGTTGAAAAACACCTTGATGTTCCAAAACAAAAGTTTAATCCCCAACCCAAAACTGACTCTGCTGTAATTGAGTTAATTAAACTTCCCGACCCAGTCAAACACCCCAACTTACCCCTGTTTTTAAAACAATACATCTACCAACACGAAGGTCAAAAAACCAGAAATTCTCTAACCGAAGGAATCATTCATTTTTATCGTCTGACAGAAGAAAAGAAAATAACTAAAAACGAAGCCAGAGAAAGAATAAAAAAAAGCGGTATTCCCCTAAAAATACTTGAATCACTTCCACTTACATCTTCAATCTATGAACAGATAGACAAAAATTTTATTAACTAGGTATTCTTATTTATGTTGACAAAAAAACAACAAAAGTGGATCAACAATCTCTCTGATAAAAGAAAGATTAAGATTATTCCTTTTGATCCCAGTGCTGAGGAAAAATTCAAAAAAGTTAAAGCTCAAATACAATCTGTTCTTGGAAAAGAAATTGATGTTAAACATCGTGGGGCAACAAGCTTGGGAATTTCTGGACAAGATGAAATCGATGTTTATGTTCCGGTATCGCCAACTGTTTTCAACGATCTGGTTATCTTGTTAGAAAAGATTTTTGGTAAACCCCAAAGTCACTATTCTTTAGAGCGGGCTCGGTTCGTAACTGAAATTGATGGAAAACATATAGACATATTCTTAATAAACAGAGAATGTGGTGGGTGGATTAAAAGTCTTAAGTTTGAAAGTTATTTAAAAAAACATCCTAAAGAACTAGAAAATTACAAAAATCTCAAAGAAAATGGAAATGGACTTTCGGTCAAGGAATATTATAAAAGAAAAGTTGAATATATTAATCGTGTTTCAAAAAACAAAGACTTCTAAATGCTGAATTTTAGAAAAAACAAAGTAATAACCGTGAAAACCATCGTCAAACAAGAAATTACAGAAGAAATATTTGAACCATATATTTCAGGTGCATGCAATGTGTCTGGGTCACCTGCTCTATTTTTTCATGGAACAACAAAACAACTTTTAAAAAACATCTCAAAAAATGGATTCAGAGTTTTGACTAACAGACCAACATTCAGCTTGAGTCCAACGTACTCTCTTGCCTATTGCAGAAAGTCAGAGAGTTACCTACGTGGTTTAATCACCAATAACAAGAAAAAAGAGTTGGCAACAGAACAAAAACTGCTGATCAAAAAAGGTGTTATTAGTGACAAAGACCTTAAAGACACAAAGTACCAGTGGTGGATTAATAAGGCGGACCAGTTCTATAAAAAGACCATAGATATAACTCAATCCGGCGTATTGCTCGCCTTTACTTTTTCTAAAAAAGTAAAACCCTCCACCATTCCTCATGAAGCTAGACTGTTTTTAAGCACATACAAAAGAAAACAAACAGTTACTGGAGCTCCAAGCTATTGGAGAACCAGGCAATTTAGTTTTCCGGAAGCAACCAGCTTAAGACCGGATGTTGTAATTGCCTTGAACAAAATGTTTGTTGATTCCCAATGACCAAACTACTTTCTTCTCTCTATTGCTTTGTGCCTGGTATGAATAGAAACACGGTTGGGTATTCTAATTCTCTGTACTTTCCTTCCATACTTCTTTCTCCTTCTCTCTTGATTTCTCTGCTAATACTACTGTGGTTTCTGTCTAATCTTTTGGCAATTTCTCTGAAACTTAAACCTTTGGATCGCCAAACAGCTATTAAATCCCTTTCTTATGGTGTTATCTTATTTCTTTTTTTCATCCTCACATTTTACTGCAAGGTGGTGCGATTCGGTTTAGAACTTACAAAAATCTTAAATTTAGTTGAGTAAGTTATAATAATCTTGTTGTGATGAATAACCTAAACAGCCTTGATATAAAAAAACTTCATCTGAAAGCAGTTCGTGGTAAAAAGCACCCTGATAAATTTTTAGATTTAGTTTGGACTCACAGCTTAATTGTTAAAAAGATTTGCCTGAACATTGTTGATAACTTAGACAAAAAGACTCGTTCGGGCATTAACAGAGAATTACTAGAAAAAGGAGCCCTGATTCACGACATTGGTGTTTATTTTTGTTTCGACGAAGATTTTAACCCAGACCAAGAAGCACCTAAGTATTTTTACCATGGGTGGCAGGGAGAAAAGTTTTTAAAATCATGCGGCATAGATGACAAAAAACTTCTCAGATTTACAACCGTGCATCCCGGAGTTGGAATAACAAAAAAAGATATTGAAAGAGAAAGACTAGACTTACCAAAAAAAGATTTTACCCCCACATCCATAGAAGAAGAGATTTTAACTTATGCTGACAAATTTCACACAAAATCTCCATCCTTTGTTAGTTTTAACGAAGCAAAAGGAAAACTTGAAAAAATTAATAAAAACAAAGGTATAAAAATGGACTTATATCGAAAAAAGTTTGGTTTACCAAATCTTCATGAGTTAAAAAAAGAATACAAAAACTGGCATGAATCTTTTAAAAATTTTTGGAAAGAAATCGAGGGTTAACATGGTCACCTTAGGATTAAAATCCTATGGACACGATACTAGTGCTGCCATTGTTGTTGATGGAAAAATCATTGCTGCCACCTCCGAAGAAAGATTTAACAGAGAAAAACACAGTAGAAAATTTCCTGTTGTATATGCTCGACCAAGTGCGATTTGTCGAGTATATACAACTTAACTCGAACTTATTTTATCAAAAATGGAGGTGTAAAACCCGAAGTTGGCCAATCGCGATAACTCGCCATGATTAGTTCCGATATGGCGGTTGGAGTTGACCGCCTGCCTTGACCCTGACTCGGACGACGATCGAGAATGATGGTTTTGAATTGTGGTTTTTTGAAACGAAAGTTTTTAATCTTTTTTCTTGGTATTTTTGTGTGATTATTCTGTTTTTGGGTAATTAAGCTTTGGTTAAGCATTTGATGTCTTTCACCGTTTCGCGGTGAAGAAAACCAAGATATTGCATTACTCGCCCCTCAGGGGCACATATCACTTTCAAAACTCCCACCTCCTTACTCCCCCGAACTTTTACTCGTGCGCTTAGGACCCACTCGGTTTGGCTTCGCCTCCTCCGCTTTCGCAGACTCGTCTCAGACGGTCCAACCCTCGCTCCAATTACCTGACTCCAATCATCTCTACAGTTTCTCCTTGGCTCTGTGTAGGTACCCTTACTTGCCCCCACGCCTGCCATTGATAGTTCAAAACACACCTTGCCAGCCCCAACCACCCTACTGTTTTTCAGGACACTCAGTCCCACACCTTGCCACCCCAAACTCCTCGTCACGGGACTTCATTATTTATGCGGCCGCCGCCGTGAGCCAATCGCCCTATCCACAAAACCAACCCCTCTTTTCCTTTTCAGGGCGTCGGCGGCCTTATTTACCGGCCTTTCATGCCGGCGCCGGGGGCTCGGTTTGCGCCTTACTCTATCACTCACACTAGATTAGTGATCTCTATGAAATTTGATACAAATAACACATGGCTAGAGAAAAGATTGCAAGCACTCACAAAGTAACCTGTAGAGGAGTTGTCACAAGAATAATTGATGGAAGAAAACAGGTTGTTTCTGCCCAAGACATACCTGTAGACGCCATAATTACAACTAAAGACAATGGTGATAGAAGAGTTACTTGTGTTCGTCGCGAGGCTACTATGTGTACTAGCTCCGGTGGTGGTGAAACATTTGCCGAGTGTGTCTATCAACATATCGCCTAAACTAAAGTTTTAAATCAACCCATCACGCTACCCATCTTTTTTTGTCTTTCACGGCATAACTAAACTCAACCTGGTAAAATTCAACATATTATAAAAAACAAACAAAAATGTTAGATAAAAAAATTAAACCAAGAGTTCGTTTAATTGTCATTAAAGATAACAAGATTCTTCTATCTTATGTAAAAAGCGAAGATTTTTATTTCTATATTGGAGGAAAAATGGAGTGGGGAGAAACCATTAAACAAGCCTGTCAACGAGAAATGAAAGAAGAGGCCAATGCCAATTTTGACTTTAAAAAAATCATCTACATCAGAGACTATATCAAGCCGGATATGGACGAACACAGTATTGAACTCTATATCTTAGGAGATATTGACAAATTTAAAGAAGTCGAAGGGTTAAGAGATGAAGAGTTTGATGGTGATCATTGGCAAACTTGGGTTGATCTGGATAAATTGCAAAATATTGATGTACGACCAAAAGAACTTGTTAAACAAATTATTAAAGATCACAAAAAAGGATTTAAAACTGGAGCTATATATCTCGGAGAGATTGACTAACAGAAATGATAGAACGAGCACCCATACGCGAAGCGAAAGAAAGAATCGCACCACCTTGCAGTAAAATGTGAGGATGAAAAAAAGAAATAAGATAACACCATAAGAAAGGGATTTAATAGCTGTTTGGCGATCCAAAGGTTTAAGTTTCAGAGAAATTGTCAAAAGATTAGACAGAAACCACAGTAGTATTAGCAGAGAAATCAAGAGAAACAGTTTCAAGGGAAAGCATTATGTTTCTATTCATGCTCAAGCCAAATACAGAAAACAAAAATCAAAAGCTGGTGAAAGACAGTTTCTAAAAAGTCCCGACATCTATGTCTATGTTTTAGATAAGCTGAGGTTGGGTTGGTCTCCAGAGCAAATATCAGGCCGTTTGAAACTTAAGAAAGGTAAGAGTGTTATCTGTCCAGAAACAATCTACTCTTTTATCTACAAAAAAACAAAGACAAGAAGTTATGGGAGTACCTACCAAGAAAGCAAAAGAAAAGAGAGAGCAGGTTCTCTTCAGCTTCCCATTTATTATCTTTTGATTACTAACTGTCAAAAGAGAAAAATCGAAAAAATGAGTTACTGGTATCTTGATCAAAACAAGGGTTTAAAAGATCAATCCCTTCCCGACCTTGCCGAAGCTCGTCAAAAAATTATTTCCATTGCTAAAAAAATTAAAACTGCTCGATTAGAGAACAATCTTTCTTGTCCTTGGGGCGGGTGTTCTACCTGCAAGTCATTTGAAGCCATTTTAAAAGGAGAGATGAGATATGCTGGTTTGGGCAAGTACAAAAGCGAGGTTTACGTTCAAAAATAAAAACAAATGACTAGCCAAAAAATCAAAATTCTCAAACTCCAATCAGAGCCCGACTGGATTTTCAAAGTCGTAATCGAAGAAAGCAATACCTCAACTTCTCATCAAGTTTCGATGACCAAAGAGTTTTACAAAAAACTTAAAACAAACTCTACCTCTCAAAAAATAGTAAAACATTCATTTCAATTCTTACTAGAAAACGAACCCAAGGAAAGCATTTTGTCCGAGTTTGATATCTCAATCATTTCCACTTACTTTCCGGACTACTTGAAAAAGCTAAAAAAATCACTAAACAATTAGGGGAACTTGATATTTACCCCACCTCTTTCAC
This sequence comes from Candidatus Shapirobacteria bacterium, assembly GCA_030613565.1. Lineage (GTDB taxonomy): Bacteria > Patescibacteriota > Microgenomatia > UBA12405 > JAUWLS01 > JAUWLS01. Next base: position 82,527 of record JAUWLS010000001.1, read on the forward strand.
ACCACCCACTTTTCGTCTTTGTCGGGGTGACCAGATTTGAACTGGCAGCCTCACGCACCCCATGCGTGCGCGCTATCCAATTGCGCCACACCCCGATATAGCTTGCTATTTTAAACGTTTTTCTCAGCAAGTGCCAGTCTCACTATTTTTTCCAGTAAATCTGGATACGAAAGACCAGCTGCTAAAGCCGACTTTGGTAATAGAGAAACCGGTGTTAAACCCGGGATGGTGTTGATCTCTAGTACCACCAACTCCTTTCCATCCCTTAAAATAAAATCCACCCTGGAAAAACCAGAGCAACCTAAAGACCTATATATCTCAATTGCCGTCTCCTGCACTTCTTTTGTTAATCCATCACTAATCCTTGCTGGAACAATTTCTTCAGCTCCCTCATCTTCATACTTTGATTCATAATCAAAAAACTTAGCCTTTGGTATTATCTCTACTATTGGAAGGGCTTCTGGATTCTCATTTCCCAAAACTCCACAAGTCAACTCAACCCCCGAGATATATTCATCTATTAAGACCACATCACTATATAAAAAAGCAGTTTTAATCGCTTCTTTTAGTTCTCCTTCATTATCGGCCCTGTTTATCCCCACTGAAGAACCTTGATTGCTTGGTTTAACAAAATAAGGTGGGGGACCAATCTCCTTCTTAATTCTCTTAAACTCGTTTCCTTCTCCACTTCTTAAAGTCAAATATTTTGGTATCGGAATTTCTTCTGCCTTCATTACTTTCCTAAACACTAGTTTATCCATTCCTACTGAGCTTGCCAGAACTCCGGGTCCTGTATATCTGATACCAAAAAGATCAAGCATTCCCTGTACTGTTCCATCTTCCCCAAAAGGTCCATGCATGGCAATAAAGACCACGTCACAAAGTTCTTTAAGTTCTTCTACCCCCTTAAGTTTTCTAGAATCTGAAAAACTCCATCCACCGTCTTTTCTTCTGAAAGAAAAGTCTTTGGCTTTTGTTAAAAACTCTTTCTTCTCAATCAATTCCCAACTTTCTCCATTTTCCGATATTACTATTGGTAAAACCTCAAACCTTTTCTCAGGTAAATTCTTCACTACTTCCCGACCGGAAATCAAAGAAACCTCATGTTCAGGAGTCCTTCCCCCCATTAAAACTACAACTCTAGTTTTCTTCTTCACCCCAAATTATACCCTCTTCAATCCTATTTTTATCAATCTTCGGCTTTTCTTCGGTTTTACGCATTGACTACCCCCTTATCAGACTGTCAAAATAGAGGGATATGAAGTCAATTAATTTTTTCGTCGACGAATTAGGTAGCGCCAGTCCCAAGGCTGTTGCGTCTAGACTTTACATACTAAGCGGAATAATGGTCAGTGCCAAATCCAAGGAGCAACTAAAGATTAAGGCTGATCAAATTAAATTTAAATATTGGGGTAAAACCAATGCAATTTTTCATTCCAGAGAGATAGGTAGAAAAAGTGGTGAATTTGATATTCTTAAAAAAGAAGAAACGGACAAATCTTTTACAAAAGATCTGATTAGGTTTTTACATCAAGGTGATTTTCAACTCTTTAGTGTGTTGGTCGATAAGACTAAAATGCCTAAAAATTGGAACGAAAAAACAATTTACAAAAAAACCACAGATCTTATTATTAGGAATTTTATTTTTGCCCTGCTTGCCAAAAAAAGCTGCAGGGGAAGGCTTATAGTGGAATCTGCAACTGCAGAAAAAGACTTTTACTACCATAAGGCAGTTGGGCATTACTTGGCAAGGGGTTTTAGTAAACTGAATATCAACTACAAAGAAGTTCAGGAGGTGTTAACAGAAATTTCCTTTGTTACCAAGAAAAACTTTGACATAGAAGAGCAAATAGCTGACATCTTGGCTTATGGACTCAAGATTAAATACGAAAAGAAAAGTAAGGATCAAGCAACTGAATATGAACAAAAATTAATCCAAGTTATAAACAAAAAACTCTTTAATATACATCCAAAGACAGGGAACAAAAAAAAGAAGCTCTATTCACAAATAGAAAGTTTTAAGATAATCCCTTAAAAACAGAAAAAACTGGGTCGTGGCATCGCGCTCACTCACCAGTTCTTATCTATCAGCATTATAGCAAAAAAAGATCAAAACACAATCTTCGGCTTTTCTTCGGTTTTGCTTATTGACTTTGTCTTCCAATACTTTCAAAATGATTTATTAACTAAATTTTTAAAGAAAGGTTCTGGTATGGCAAAAGACGTAAAAGCTCAAAAAAAGACTGCCCTTAAATTAGCTCTTGAACAAATTGAAAAACAATATGGAAAAGGTTCCATAATGCGTTTGGGTCAAGAAAGAGCTGTTCCGGTAGATGTTGTTTCTACTGGATGTTTGTCCCTAGATATTGCTCTGGGGGTTGGAGGTCTACCTAGAGGTAGAGTTAGTGAAATTTATGGGCCCGAGGCTTCTGGTAAAACTACCGTAGCTCTCCATGTCATTGCTGAGGCCCAAAAAGCAGGTGGCACAGCCGCCTTTGTCGATGCCGAACATGCTCTAGATCTAAATCGAGCCAAAACTATTGGTGTCAATCTTAATGATTTATTAGTTTCTCAACCTGACAATGGAGAACAAGCTTTGGAAATTGTAGAAACTTTAGTTCGAAGCAATGCTATGGACGTCATTGTCGTTGATTCTATTGCCGCTCTAACCCCCAAGGCCGAAATTGAGGGTGACATGGGAGATTCCATGATGGGCCTTCAGGCAAGACTAATGTCTCAAGCTTTAAGGAAATTAAGTGGTGCTATTAGTAAATCAAAAACCGTGGTTATTTTTACCAATCAAATTCGCCACAAAATTGGCGTCATGTTTGGTAGCCCTGAAACCACACCAGGAGGATTGGCTATGAAATTCTACGCGTCTATTCGTATTGATCTCAGAAAAATTGCCAACATTAAAGCCAGCTCTGGAGTAATCGTCGGTTCTCAACATCGAGCAAAAGTAAAAAAGAACAAAGTGGCCCCACCTTTCAGGGAAGCGGAATTTGACATTATGAATGATGAAGGAATTTCTCAAGAGGGCAGTATCGTCGATAAAGCAGTAGATTTCTCCATTCTTCAAAAGTCTGGAGCCTTCTACAAACTAGATGGTAAAAACATTGGTCAGGGAAGAGAAGCTACTAAAAAATATCTAAGGGAAAATCCTAAGATTGCTAAAGATCTTGTTAAAAAGATTTGGAAAGAAGTAAAAAAGGCCACTTCTTAAAAATGGAACTTGTTTCAATTTCTGCTACCAGAAGTAGATCCTGGGTTCGCCTAAGATTTTCTTCTGGTAGTTTTCTATACTTTCCTATAGACAGTCTTGTAGATCAGTCTCTTAAAAAAGGTCAAAAGATAAGTAAAAAAAAGCTAGTTGAACTAAAAACTATATCACTTCATCAAAAGCTTCTTGAATATTCGTATAAAATATTAGCTCAACGTTCTTACTCGATTAAAAACATTACTCAAAAAATAGATAGAAAACTATACGAATACAGCAAAAAATACAAACTAGATATCGATTTTGACATTCAAAAGATAATAGAAATCCTAAAAGAAAAGACTTATCTAGATGACGATAAGTTTGCCAAACAATGGATTGAGGGTCAAATTAGAAAAGCAAAAAAGTCCAACAAGATAATTCTTCAATCTCTCTTTCAAAAAGGTATTTGCCCCGCCATTATTAAAAAGTACGAACATCTTCTCGATAAAGACAAAGAAGAAGCTCTCCTAGAGACACTTTTGGAAAAAAAGACAAAAAACATGAATCTAACCGAACTAAGCAAAGACTATAAGAAACTAAACAAGCTGATTGCTTCTTTTTTAAGAACTGGTTTTGACTACCATACTATTAGAAAAAAGATTGACCAAAAGCTAAAAAAACAGTAAAATCAAGCCAAGAAATCTATTACGTTATTTTTTGATTTTTTAATTTATTACATTTTATCCCTTTTTCAACCGAAAACTTCTTTTTAAACGTGTTTTGCAAAGCAGAAACTAAGCTACTGTTCAGAGCTATTACCCACCACTTGATCTGATCAAGTCAATAACACTGGTCTTTTTCGGAAAAAAAACGGAAAGAAAGGATTTGTATGTTTAATTCAATTTTTTCCAAAGTTAAAAACGTTTTGGGTCCAGGACACATTGTTGGTCCTCAGGCCCCAGCTCCTAAACCCCAACCACAGCTCAAACATCAACAGCAAGTAAAAGCTGCCCCAAAGCAGCCTCAACCTCAAGTTAAACCCCAGGCTCCAGCTCCTAAACCCCAACCACAGCCCATATCATCTGAAGCGCAATTAAAAATGGATCGTCTTCTTGATGACTTAAAAAGAAGAGAAATTGTTTTAACAAAACAACTTCTAACCATAGAAGAAAAAGAATCCTATCTTCGTAGAAAAGAGCAAAATCTTGATCAAAAAAACAACCAACTCTCAGCCCAAATTCAAGAAATAGAGAAACTTAAAGTTAAGCAACTTGAAAAACTTGAGGAAATTTCTAGTCTCGATCAAAAAAAAGCTAAAGATTTGATTCTCAAACAAACTGAGAAAAAGTTATCTAGTTGGATTGCCAAAAAGATCGATGAGGCAAAAGATATTCTAAGAGGTAAAGAAGAAGAGGCAGCTAAAGAAATCTTTGTTGAGGCAATGCGCCACGGTGTAACTGATTATGTTGGAGAATATACCGTCTCTACTATCACTCTTCCTAGTGATGAAATCAAAGGAAAAATAATCGGTCGAGAAGGAAGAAACATTCGAGCTTTTGAGCGAGCCACAGGAGTCGAGCTTGAGCTTGATGAAACTAATGATATCCGTCTTTCCTCTTTTGATCCAGTAAGAAGAGAAGTTGCCAAAATCGCTCTTCAAAAACTCATAAAAGATGGTCGAATCCAGCCTGTAAAGATCGAAGAAGTAATCAAACAAACCAGACAACAAATGGATAAAATCCTCCTTGACGAAGGTCGAAAAATTTCCCAAGAATGTGGTGTTTACAATCTTCCCACAGAACTTTTAATGCTTATTGGTAAGTTTAAGTTCAGGTTCTCTTACGGACAAAACCTAGCCATCCACACTATAGAAGAAACTAAAATCGGTGTCGCCATAGCCCAAGAACTGAAAGCCGACGTCAAGACTGTCCGACTAGCCTGTCTCTTACATGACATCGGTAAAGTGATTATTGATCAAGAGGGAACCCATGTTCAACTAGGTGTCGACCTACTAAGACGCTTCCGTGTTCCAGAAGCTGTTATTAATGCCGTTGCTGAACATCATGAAGATAAGCCTTTTTCTTCTGTTGAATCTGTAATTGTTTGGATCGCTGATGCTGCTTCAGGATCGCGTCCAGGAGCTCGCTATGAGGCCCACGAGGAATATGTTAAACGTCTCTCTAGTATTGAAGACACTGCCAAATCCTTTGAAGGTGTCAAAGATGTTGCTGCTTATCAAGCAGGTAGGGAAGTTCGAGTAATTGTTGACCCAGAGAAGGTAACTGACGATGAAGGCAAGATTCTTGCTCAAAAGATCGCCGAAAAACTCGACGAAGAAGCAAAATGGGCCGGACAAATTAAGGTAACCGTCATCAGAGAGAATCGCTTCGCTCATACAATTGTGCCCAAAAAAAACTAAAAAGAGAGGAAAATAGCCCTATCTCTTGACCTTTTTTGGATTTTATGTCTACAATGATTTATTACAAATTTTAATAAATTGTATGACAAAAAAAGACCTAATAGAGATTGTGGCCAAGAAAGCCAAACTAACAAAGCGCGCTGCCAAACAGGTTGTTGAAACCTTTTTAGACGAGATCATGAAAGCCTTAGCTGCTGGTGAAGTAGTTAAACTTTCTGGATTTGGAACTTTTAAGACTAAGGTATTCAAGGCCAAGACCATTAAAGCCATCGGTAGCAAGGAAGATAAAAAAATTGCTTCCCGACGCATGCCTCGTTATGTGCCCGGAACCAAGATAAAGAAAATGGTTAGATAAAATCTTTAAAAAAAACTTAAATATCCCGGACTGTTTGTCCGGGATATTTATTTGTATACTAAACCTATGTCAAAAACTCCTACCATCCAAGTTAAAAACCTTTCTCGTCATTTTTCGGTTCACGACAAAAAACCAGGACTAAAGTCATCTATAACCTCTCTTTTTCATAGACCAAAGCGTATTGTAAAAGCCGTTAACAACGTCTCTTTTGACATCAAAGAAGGTGAACTAGTTGGTTTCATTGGTCCAAATGGAGCCGGTAAGACCACAACTTTAAAGTGTCTATCTGGTCTTCTTTATCCCACAAAGGGCAAAATCTCTATTCTAGACTTCAATCCTTGGCAAAGAAAGAAAGAATTTTTGCGCCAAATCGGATTTGTCATGGGTCAAAAAAATCAACTCTGGTGGGATATTCCTCCTCAAGAAACTTTTCTTTTAAATAAAGCCATTTATGAAATAGACAATAAGGCTTACAAAGAAAGACTCGACTTTTTAATTGACGCCCTGGATATTAAAAAAGAAATATCTATCCAGACTCGAAAACTCTCTCTAGGCCAGAGAATGAAGTGCGAATTTGTCGCTGCCCTTATTCACAGCCCCAAGATTGTCTTCTTAGATGAACCAACCATTGGTCTCGACGTGGTCATGCAAGACAAGATAAGAGACTTTATAAGAGACTACAACAAGGAATTTAAAGCCACCATCATCCTCACTAGTCATTACATGAAAGACGTTCAAGCTCTCTGCAAAAGACTTATTATTATCGACAAAGGAAAGCTCTACTACGACGGGGATATTTCTAAATTAAAAAATGGCCTTACTAATAAAAAACTTCTTACCCTTACCTTTAAAGAAGAGGTCTCAAAAGATAAGTTAGAAAAATTTGGAAAACTAACAAAATTTGAACAACTAAGAGCTACCATCCTTGTTGATCGAAAAAAAACCTCTACCATTGCCGCCCAGGCTCTAAAAGAACTGCCAATTACAGATTTGAACATAGAGGATATTCCCCTTGAACAAACTATTAAAGAAGTTTTCCAGCGTTGAGAAATATTTCCTAATCGGCAAAAACACTCTTCAAGAATATTTTGTCTATCGTACGAACTTTATCTTTTGGAGAAGCAGAATGCTGGTTTCATTCTTTATTCTCTTCTACTTCTGGGCTGCTGTCTCTGAAACCAACCAGGGAGTTGGTTCCTACACCAGACCCCAGCTCTACGCTTATTTTATTGTTGGTTATGTCATAAGAACTTTGGTTTTTAGTACTCGTACTGGCGACATTGGAGGGGCTATTACCTCAGGAGACTTATCAAAACACCTTTTAAGACCCCTTAGTGTCCTTAAGTTCTTTTTCACCAGAGACTTGGTCGACAAGCTCTTTAATATCTTTTTTATGATTTTTGAATTTGCCTTTATACTTTTTATCTTAAAACCCCAAATGATCCTTCCAAGTCCAAAAAACCTTTTCTACTTCCTCTCCTTGCTTGTTCTGGCCATTGTTATTTTCTTTTTCTACAGCCTTGTTGTCTCTTTGGCTACTTTTTGGACTGATCAAGCCTGGTCCCACCGCTGGCTTTTTGGAGTTGTTCTTGTAAACATCTTTTCTGGTCAAGCCATACCTCTTGATCTTTTACCTACCCCTATTTTTAACATTCTCAAATTCACCCCTTTTCCTTATCTCTACTACTACCCGGTTAAGTTTTGGATAGACGATTCTTTGAATGCTTCTTTTTTACCTCTTTTTATCCAAAGCCTTTTAATTCTTCTAGTCCTCTTTTTCTTATCTCGTTTTTTCTGGAAAAAAGGTCTTATAAAATATCAAGGATATGGTAACTAAAAACACTTTTACCGCCTGGCTGGTCATTGCTAAAAACAATATTCAAAGCCAACTTCTAACTCGCTCTAGTTCAACTCTCTTTATCGTCGGAAAACTGCTTCAGTTTGTTTTCTCTCTCATAATCATCAATTCCATTTTTAAAAACACAGGAACCATAAAAGACTACGCCCAAGAAGAAGCCACCATTTTTGTTTTAGTTTATTTCATAATGGATTCTATTACTCAGTTTTTCTTCCGTGCCATTTATACCTTCCGTCCAGTTCTTTTAAAAGGGGATTATGATCTTGATCTATTAAAACCCCTTCCTAGTTATTTCAGACCCCTTCTTTCCCGTCCTGACTTTTTTGATCTCCCCCCTCTTATTATTCAAATTATTGCTCTTTTCTTTTTCTTAAACCGTTACCAAATTCTAATTACTCCAACCAACTTTTTTGCTTTTGTTTTAATCGCCATGAATGGAGTGCTCTTAGCTTTTTCCGTTTTTCTTCTTATTGCCTCTTTCTCTATTCTCACCACCGAGGTAGATAACCTTATCTGGACCTATCGGTCTCTTTCTAACGCCGCACGACTTCCAGTAGATATATATCCTCGTTTCTTTCAATTTATCTTAACTGGCATTGTCCCAGTTGCTATCATTATTACTCTACCTGCAAAAGCCCTTTTGGGACTTCTCAACCCTCAGGTCCTAGGTCTTTCTTTACTGATCACTATATTTTTTGTCTACTCCTCTGTTTTTCTCTGGAGAAAATCTCTTAAACACTATTCTTCAGCCAGTAGTTAGGATGATCTTCCCCTTAACCATTTTATAAGCTAAAATAGGAACATTGTTTTCCTGCCTTGAAATGGAGTATTTTTGGTGCCTAATGTAGAAATAATAGATCACAGACCTCAAATAAAAAAAACCCTCGCTAGAGTTGGTGTTAATCCTGAAGAAATTAGACCCCACTTAGAAAGATATATACAAAAAAATGCTCCGCCAGATATTGTTCAAGAAATGTCACAAGCCCTTGAAAAAGGTGATATTTTAGCTGCCCTAGTTCCCTTAATGATAAAAAAAGCTTCTGTAAATGTACCTAAGGGATTGGGATCTGCAGTTCGTCTTACTAGACAAAGGGTTGTTGGTCAGATCGCATCCAACAGAGGAGGAGTGCTAACAGTAAATAAAAAGATACCACCCTCTACTTTTCAAGTAGGCACTTCCGCACATCTGTCTGTCGAACAAACAATGACTAATTCTCCAGATTTGTCTCAACTTAACTCCCAACCTCTAAATTTAGTTGTTGATGGAGGCTTAGTGTTTGGAGTTTCAATGGGTAGAATAGCTGCCCCGTTTCAGTTAAGTCTAGACCCTAAAGAAGAAATTAAGACAATCCCACCCTCGTTTATAAAACTTAAAATTCCTCAACCTGCTCCTAAAGGAGAAAATGCTCGTCAAGGAAAAAAAGCCCATCAGTGGGCCGTTGATATTGTAAAAGAAAATTGGGAAAAACTAAAGAAAGATAAAAAATTACCAAACAAACCACATGATGTTCTTATTTTGCTATCCGACAAGAATTATGGACCCGTACTTACCCGCCTCATAGAAGCAATGCACATTGTTTATGAGGATCTGGGGGCAATGAGTTTTCTTTCTCCATCCCCAGAAGGAGGGTTTGAGATTGATCTTCAAAAACCACCGGCCTTTAAGGTGATTAATCTGCTTTCTGTTGCCAGGGCCCTTAAGGAAGCCGATGAAAGAAAACCAACCTGTTCACAAATAGCGGAGTTATCTGTCGGAAGTTCAACCTTCCAGGTCAATGGAAAAAAAATAATGTTGGCAAGCGGAAAGATTGATTTATTGCAAATAACACTTAATCCTACAGAATCGATCCAAGACAGAGTTCCCAAAGCAACCATTCCCACTGTTCCAGAAGAGAGAAGTTCTGATCTTCACAATAAGTTGAAAACTGACCAAGAAATACCCGTAACCTTTCATTCCCTCGGCATCTTAGACTTAGAAAGCACTATTCAAATGGCTAAAAAAACATTTTGGTCTCAAGAGGGGAGGTACCAAAGATTCAATATAAATCCTGATGGGAGCACCACTGTTCGTGAAACCAGGTTCTCTAGAACAGCCAAGAATTTGTTTATTTTTCTTTATAAACAACACCCCGATTTTTTTTCTAGAATCAAAGAAATTGTCGCTCTCGACTTAAAATTCTTGGTTGGTGATACAGGAGGTTGGCACAAAATTTCCAGAACAGAAGACTTAAAAGAAGGTAATTATCCCGAGAAACATTTAAACCAGGTACGAGAATATATATTCCTTCTTTGTTCTCAACTTCTTGCAGTGGAAGATTGGGCACTTTGTAAAGGGGGGGGTTCCTCTTACGGTGGAAAGAGTAATTGAATTTGTAGAAAGACATTCTCTTTTAGAAAAGGTAAAAGGGTCCCTCTCGTACCAACTTCCCGATCAAGAAAAAAGAGTTGAAATTGTAGCAAAAAACATAAAGCAATTAAGAGATTGGGGCAATAAACTTTTGAGCCACCGTCTCGGTGAAAATGGAAATGGAGAAAATCTTCGTCTTCAATTAGGAACTGCTAGAGCGCTTAGTGAGATTCTTCCTCGTTCAAAAGGACCTGACATAACCAGAACTATTCCAAATGAGATGCCTAAATTTTTAGTCCCCTTTTGTCAACGTTTTGAGGAACATAACTATTTATTAGTAGATAAAATGCTCAAACATCTTTTTCCTTTATTGGCTTCACTAGACAGAGCAGGAAAGACAAAAAGCGCCCAGGCGGCATACTTTCCTCATCATGATTCCTATATCTTCTGGTTATCAAATCCCGAAAACCCAGCAAGTCCAAGAAGACTTGTAATCAAAGAAAATGGTCGTTTCTGGCTAAGAGATCCCGCCAATGCGCAAAACAATATTAGTGGAAGTTTGTGTGGTAATGAGACTATGGTTGGTGTTAAAGATGACCCCAAACTCCTTTTAAGAGATTTTTTACAAAAAATTTGGCGAAAACTCCCTAAAATGGGAGTCAACCCCTGTCTTGCGGACAAACAAACCACAGAGGAGGGTAGTAAAATAATTCACCATGATGGAACGATACACCCAACTGTCTCTAAAAAGCCAATAGTCTGTCAGTGGAATCCGATTTCGGGATTTTGGTACCTGGACCTTGAACTTTTTTCTTCTTCAAAAGATCAATTTGCCAGAGCCGGTAAAGACTTTGATTTTCCCCGTATAGCTGAAGCCATCAAGGCAGGAAAGCCCAAACAGTGTCTTTGTCCTGTACCTAGTCACGAAAATCTCAATACAAAGTCAAGGGCTGCCCATTACTATCCAGATGACGGGGTAATAATGTGTTACGGCGGGTGTGGTCGTATTGAAATTGGTCACGGAGACAAAGACTCTATTCCAAATATTCCAAGAGCTGTACCAAACCAAGTTGAAGCCTATCATCCAGTTAGGTACGAAGACGAAAGATCTTTAAGAAAGATACACATCGTCTCAGCGATATTAGCCCGACACTCCCAGGAACTTCAGGAGTATCTTACCCTTCGAGGTTTCAAATTAGAGGAGCTAGCTCCTCTTTTTGATCCAGAACAAATCATTCCCAAAAACAAATATCCTGATATTGATCAAGTTGGATATGTCCCTCCATCTGTATCTAGAGCCCTTTCTAATCTTGTAAGTTCAGAAGGTTTTGATGAACTTTGTAAACAAAGAGGTGGCAAGTCTTTTAGGCTTGATGATCTTTCAAAACTTTTGGTTCATATGGGAATTGATTGTCCAAACTTTGCGCCTGCAGTAGATGAGGTCTTAAGGGTTTTGGAAGAAAACATTCCTGATCCGAAACATCTTGACGTTGTTTTAAAAATGTTAACCACTGGTTCTATGTCTGCCATGGCAAACAGAGGAATCATCACCAGAAACAAAGAGTTTGGTAAAGGACCTCATTTTATTGGTGGTCGTGTTCTATTTTTTACTCGTTGGGCTCTTAATCATGGATCCCGTATTGGGGATAAACTAGATCATGCAAACCTTAATGGGCGGGAAGTATCAAAAGAGCATAATAAAAAAGTCACAGGACCTGTTCATTTTAAATTCTGGTCCAGAAGAGCGCCAAGACCCAAGTCTGGCGAGCCCTGGAAACAAGACACTCCTTCTGGAATCTATGTTGCCCAACGTGAAGAGTTTTTAGAACAAATACAACAAAAGAAAGAGTTAGTTATAGCAGAAGGACCGTTTAGCACAGCCTCTCTCGGAAAAATCCTCCCTAAATATAAGCACCTCTCCCTCACTGCCACAGGAACAGAGGTCAGGGACCAGCTTGTTGCCATCTTGCGGTGGTTGGGTGTTGAGGGAGATTCAAAAAAGACAAAGCGTTGTCAAGATGCCGGTTTGAAAAAAGTTTATTTAGCCTATGATTTTGGAGACAAAGGAGCAGGAGCTTATTGGAAAACAAAAAGACTTTTTAAGGAAGAATTCCCTGGTCTCGAAGTTTTGCCTGTGCATGATATTTTGCCGCAAAATATATTAAACATCATAAAGGAAGACAAACATCTAATTCCCCCTTCTTACAATGAAGACTTATTTAGAGATGGTGGTGCCTACGCTAACACTGAGGAAATAGATATGAACGATGTTCTCCTTTACCTTTAGTGTTAAAATTAACCTAAATGTCAGCAGAAAAAGAACTTAACCCTAACGCAAGGAAAGAAATTACTGCCACAATGTCTGTGGGCCTTTTGTTGGCACCGTTGTTTTTTGGGCGCTTTTTTAAACAGATTCTACCTTGACTTAGACCAAAACTATCATTTTGACTAGGTGAAAGGTAAGATTTAGCTATGAAAAAAGATACCGATGCCCCTATTGTTCAAGTCGAAATATTAATCGCCGGGGAGTAAGAAGAGGGAGGGTAAGATATCGCTGTTTTGATTGTAATCATTGGTTTCAGATTAACCGAGCTAAAACTAAAAAGTTTAACCATAAAAAAGCTTTGAATCTTCATCTTTTGGGTTTATCATTCCGTAGTCTGGCTGAAACTCTTGATTTAAATGCCTCTACTGTGTATCGAAAGATAAAACTATTGTTAGAAGAATTGCCTCATTGCGCTGATCTGACCAGGGGCAATGATAAACATTACTCCGGCATTCTCTTACTTGACGGTAAATACACTCATGTTAAGGGATACAAGAACAAGATACCTTGCATCTACGGCATTGATTATCTGACCCATGACATAGTTCACTTTGTTGTCTCCCGGGGAGAAAATTATCATACATCCTTGTCTTTTTTCCAGTCACTTCGATTACTTGGATATCCGCTTAAAGCTTTAATCTGTGACGATAACCGAAACTTTCAACTAGCCTGTAGGAGGACTTACTCTAAGGCAGTAATCCAAATCTGCCACAATCATTACAAAGAAATTATTAGAAGACAGTTGTTTGTTCGGTCTGATCCCACCTATCGCCCTTTTATGTATGAGATTGAAAAGTTGTTCTCCAAAAGACGGTCCCAAGAAGAGTTTTTTTCGATCACTCGAAAGATTTTTCTCAGATACAGCGCCGACTCCAAGTGTCAAAGTATCTTACTTGATATTGAAAGAAGAAAGAGGGTCTTATTGGCTCACCTCTTGGAAAAACACATTCCTCGAACAACTAACCTTATTGAATGTTTTAACTCTCATCTAGAAGGTAGGTTAAAAACCATCAAGGGCTTTCAGTCTATTCACCATGCCCGACTATGGCTTAACGCTTACTTTATTCAAAGAAGACTAAAACCCTTTACCGGTTGTCAAGGTAAATTCAAGAAACTCAATGGTAAATGTTCACTTCAGATGGCTATTGGTAATCAAACAAAATTTCAAAAACTGAAGCAAAAACTCAGACCATAAAAAAGCGCCCGTTTTTGCAACGGTACGCCTTTTGTTAACAAAAGATGATTCAAAAGAGCTGCTTTTAGTTAGAAAAAAAGAAACCGATCAGTGGACCCTTCCTTCTGGTGGTTTTACATACTCAGAAGCAGAAAACCGTTTCGAAACTCCTTTGGAAGCGGCTCTAAGAGAAATGAAAGAAGAAACAGGATCTGTTTTAGAAAGTAATTTGCGCCTTAAAGCAGTAATACCTATTCCTGGAAAAGATAAGGGTCTAGGGAAGATTAGCGGTGTATAATCGCTAAGATGACCCATAAGATCGGCAAAAACAAGTACCTAAAAAATGCACGGATTTTGGACACCCAATTTAGGACTCTTTTAAGAGAGTTTTCCCTTGACAGTACCGCCTC
>JAUWLS010000036.1 GCA_030613565.1 Candidatus Shapirobacteria bacterium
GACAAAAATTTGTCCCCCTAAAATTAAAGTTTTTCATGAAAGGTGTACCCGGGAGGGACTACCAAACTTTCTGGGTCTATCCCGTCCCAGCTTATTTCTCCCCGAACAACAAGGTTGGTGGCAAAAGGTTGCCAATAGCGCTCAACCTTATTCACCCTCTTCGACAAGGTTTCTGGGGTGTCGGCATTTTCAATCTCTACTAGACATCGAAAAAAAACCGGACCCTTGTCATACTCCTCACTGACAAAGTGCATACTAACCTCAGAAAATTTAATTTCACCCCTATGGTAAGCGGCAATTACTGCGTCATAAAGGTTACGACCATACATCCCTTTTCCGCCGAACTTGGGGAGGGGCCCCGGGTGAATATTGAAGGTCTTACAAGGAGCCAGCCCCCTGACCAATTTGAGCCACCCCGACAGAGCGATAAACTCAGCCTGATGTTTTTGTACGATTTCTTGATATCTACAGGCTATCCACGGTTTTTGGAAATAGACGAATGGAATGTTTAGCTCTTTGGCACGGTAATATGCACCGCCCTTGGCATGATTGGAAACCACTGTAAAAATTCCGCTTTGAAGTGCAATTTATTCTTGGGTAGAATAAAGGCACTATGAAAACATACAAACATCTAAATCAACAAGATCGAGATCGCCTTGAGGCTCTCCTAGACGCTGGTCACAAACAAAAAGAGATTGCAAAAGTCTTAGAAAAAGATCCTTCCACAATCTCAAGAGAAATTAAAAGAAACAAAAGAAAAAGAACTAAAGAAAACAAGCCAATCAAAAAAGGACCCTATGAATCAACTAAGGCCCAAGAAAAGGCTAGAACAAGAAGAAAGCTCTCTAAGTATCAAGGGTTAAAAATTGAAAAGAATAATGAGCTTAAGAAATACATTATTAAAAAACTAACTAAACATTGGTCACCAGATGCAATCTCGGGTAGAATGAGAAAGGATAAAGAATCTTTTTACGCCAGTAAAAACTTAATCTATGAATGGCTTTATGGTATCTGGGGACAACGATACTGTAAATATCTCTTTTCCGAGAGATATTATCCTAAAAAACGAAAAAAAGCATCAAAAAAGACCATAATCCCTAACCGAAAAGGTATTGGATTAAGGCCAAAATTAGTTAATCAGAGAAAAACTTATGGTCATTTTGAAGGAGATACTGTTGTTTCTCCTAAGAGATACCATACCAAAACTGCTCTAGTTGTAATTTCAGAAAGGAAAGCTAAGTATTTTGATCTCAAAAAGATTAACTCTCTAAAACCAAGACTATTTGCTAAATCAGTCTCTGAAATGGAAGAAAAGCTAACTAAAGACACTCTCAAAAGCTTAACTCTAGATAATGGAATTGAAAACAGAGATCATGAAAAAATTGGAACAAAAACATATTTTTGTGATCCCTACTCTTCTTATCAAAAAGGAGGAGTAGAGAATGTTATCAGACTGATCAGAAGATTCATTCCTAAAGGAAGTGACCTCAATCAATATTCAGGTCAATACATTGAGGCAGTTGTTAACATGATAAACAATCAACCAAGAAAATCTTTAAATTACAAGACTCCTTACGAAGTTATGATTGAAAATGATTTATTTACCAAGAAAACTATTTTTAACATTAAAAAATCCCAAGCACAAAAAATTGCACTTAGGGGGTGAATTTAGGAAACTTACGTGCGGTTTGAGCAACACTCCTAGCACCCTTAAGGTAGCAGAGTTATAATTCCATTTCGGTTGCAAAAACTCGCAACCTTCTCGACGATATTTTGCCGTTAGGAACTTCTCTGTCTTAGCCAAAGCATGGACAAGATTGAAAAATCCATCCTTCACTTCACTTGGCTT
>JAUWLS010000019.1 GCA_030613565.1 Candidatus Shapirobacteria bacterium
GACTACCAAGTTGACAAAGTCACTTTCCAAAAAGGTTTTATAAAAACACTAAGACTAAAACCAACCAGTCCTAACCAAAAAAAGAAAAACTATTCTTTCTATCCTACCAATCAAGATCTTGTCTGGGCCTACAAACTAGGCCAAGTCGACAAAATCCTTGATATAACCAACACTCAAGATCTCTCTTCTTGGCCTCATACTAAAATTGCTCCTGAACTAGAAACCAACTCCCGCTACCTAGCCCTCTTTTTCAACACCCAAAAGGAACCACTAAACAACAAACGTATCCGCCAAGCCCTCTCTTACGCCACTCCTAAGACAAACGACAACAATCGTTGCCTTGGTCCCATCTCACCCAATTCCTGGGCTTACAATCCCTCTGTTAAAAGATACCGATTCGACCAAGATCATGCCCAAAAGCTCTTCGAGGATGAATCTGGAGAAGGAGAAATACTTCCCTTAAACATTATTGTTACTGTTCCTGAACTTCTAGAAACTGCCGAATCTATTAAAAAGTCCTGGGAAGAAACCTTAAATCTTCCTGTTAATGTGACTCTTCGATCAGGCCAAATTGACCCCGACTTTGAAGTCTTACTGGCCTACGGCTCCATACCCAAAGACCCAGATCAATACAGCTTCTGGCACTCTACTCAAGAAAAAACCAACCTCACCAAACTTTCAAACCCTAGAATAGATAAACTCCTTGAAGAGGGGAGACTTACCCAAGACCCTCAAGGAAGAAAAAAAATCTATCAAGACTTTCAAAAATTCCTCCTAGAAGAGTCACCCGCCATCTTTCTAACCTTCCCCGAGGCCTACACTGTAACCAGAGAAAAATGACCTTTCAAAAACCCTCTTATTTTCAAGAAACTTTCAAAGATCTGAATCTGTCTCAAAAAACCTTTAAGTCAAAAGAATTCGAAGAATGTGAGTTTAATAACTGCACCTTCATTAATCTTAAATTTCACTCTTGTACTTTTTTAAACTGCAAATTCAAAAACTCTACCTTAAGTGCCCTGGATTTAACTAACTCTCGTCTTTTAGAACCAGTCTTTGAAAACTCCAAAGCTACCGGTATTGACTGGACGAAGGTAAAAAAATTAAAAGACCTTGTCTTTAGGGATTGCCAAATAAACTACTCTAACTTTAAACTCCTTGATCTTCCCAAACTGACCCTTACTAATTCAGAAGCCAAAGAGTGTCATTTTATAGAAACCAATCTCTCTGAATCTGACCTTTCAAACACCAACTTCAAAGACTCAATCTTTCATAAAACCAACCTCACTAAAGCAAACTTAAAAGACGCTATAAACTATCAAATAGACGCCAGAAAAAACACTTTCAAAAAAACAAAAGTATCTCTTCCCGAAGCTCTTTCCCTCCTAAACAGTCTTGATATTATCCTGGAATAAATCTTGTTGCCCAGCCAGGATTCGAACCTGGATAAACAGCTTCAAAGGCTGCTGTCCTACCATTAGACGACCGGGCAGTATATCTGCCTTTGAATCAAGCAAAAGTGTACCGAGGACAGGAGTTGAACCTGCACGGGTTTTACCCCACACACACCTCAAGCGTGCGCGTCTGCCAATTCCGCCACCTCGGCAAATTTTTTTTCTGTGGACCCGACTGGACTCGAACCAGTGACCTTCCCGATGTAAACGGGATGCTCTAACCAACTGAGCCACGGATCCCCATTTTAAACTCAGTCTGTGGTCAAGAGCGAGAGACGGGGTTCGAACCCGCGACCTTCTCCTTGGCAAGGAGATGCTCTACCAACTGAGCCACTCTCGCATAAGTGCCGAAGATCAGACTCGAACTGATATCTCAGGTTTTTCAGACCCGCGCCGTGACCATCTTGGCTACCTCGGCTTATTTTTCATATCTTAAGTGCCGGAGGTGGGAGTTGAACCCACACTTCCAAAAGGAAACACACACCTGAAGCGTGCGCGTCTGCCAATTCCGCCACTCCGGCCAGAAAAAAAGCTTTTAATGTGAAGGTACTTAAAAAGTGTGTATAGTCTATCAAACCCCACCCTTTCTATCAATCAAAAGCAAATATGATATTCTGAACCTATGGAGACAACAAAAAGCAATAATAATAAAAGAAAACAAAGTTTTTTAGACCGCGCCACCGACATTATAGCTGGTTTTATAGGTAGCTGGTGGGGAGTGTTCTTCCATACTGCCTGGTTTGCAAGTTGGTTTGCCTTCAATCTTGATATGAATATTTTAACTTTTGCCGTCTCCCTTGAGGCAATTTTTATAGGTATTTTCCTTCTTATATCCGACAACAAAGCTGAAGTCATTAGAGATAAAAGAAACTATGCCGCCCAAAAAAGAGAAACCGACCTTACTGAAACCATCCTCGACGTTATTGACAAACAAGACCGTCGTCAACAGCAAATACTTCAAACCGTTTCAGAACTGCAAGCCGATGTTTCTGAAATCAAGATAAAAACCCTCAAAAAGTCCAAAATTAAAGCAAAAATAAACGGAAAATAGCTAAAAAAGGCTTTTTATGTTCTCCCAATACTCTTGTCTATCTGCGTGTCCTCCTCTACTGAAGCTAACCACCTCCACCCCTGCTCTTTTTAACTTTGCTGCATATTTTTCATAGTCTATTATTCCATCATCTTTAAACAAAACTACAGTTTTAGACATCGGCATTTTTAAAAACTTTCTCACCCTCTCTTTAAAGGTTCCACCTATTATATTATTTCTAATCACTTCATAAGCTGTACCAAAAACCGAAAAGGATTTCTTACGCATATTCTTTAAAGATTTTTCAAATCTCTCTGTCTTTGGTACAAAAAATCTTCCAAAAAAATTATTCTTTAAAATTCCCAAAAGGGGATAGAAAAACTTTGGTATTTCCTCTGGTTCAATTTTTGAAAGAAGTTTCTCTATCATTTCTGGAGCCAAAAACTGAGGAACACTATTCAGAAGATAAAGCTTCTTTACTTTTTTAGGATACAAATAAGCAAAGTGAGCCGCTACCAAACCTCCGAAAGAAAAACCACACAGGATAAACTTCTTAACTTTCAGCTTTGTAACTAAATCATTTAAAAAACTAGCCAACTCTTCCAAATCAAAAACAACCCCTTTTCTCCTCACCATCGGAAGATCTGGTATAAAAACCTGATATTTCTTTGAAAGCTCTTCTTTCAAGGGTTTGAATGTTTCTGCCGAATCTGAATAGCCATGTAAAAAAACAATCGCCGGCGCCCCTTTCTTTCCGTACCCTATGTAATAACAGGGCCACCCCTCACATTTTGCTTTCTTATACATTCATCCTCCCCACTAGTTCAGAAAAATTTAAATAATTTTTTAAATTCTTTCTCCCATAACTAAAAGCCCAATTAGAAAAAGGGGAAATTAGTTTATAAAAGAAAAACTTCTTTTTAGATCCTGAAAAGTCTTTTTCTCTTTCTTTTGAAAAGAAATCAATTGTATCTGCGTCCTGAAGCACTCGAGAGTACACATCTCCATCTTTATTAAGCCTCTTAAACGGAAAAGAGTAAGAATGATTATAAATGGCTCTCTCTATTACCTTATTCTCCTCGGAGCTTAAATCAAATTTCTGCAAAATTTCAGGTAAAATCCTTCTCAAAACTTTAGTTTCTGAAAAATAATTTAAAAGGCTAGGGGAGTGTTCACTGTGATTAATGTCATGCAGATAACAGGCTGCCATCAATAGATTCTTATCCAAATCTATTTTTAAAACACCAACTATCTTCAAAGCATTCCTAACTACTCTTTCAAGATGGGGAAACTGGTGTTGTGGATCTTTAGCCTTCTCCATCTCCACTTTCACAAACTTTCTTATTTTCTCAAGTTCACTCTTCTTCACTAACCAAATCTTACCAAAAAATTGGAGCGGCGGACGAGGTTCGAACTCGCGACCTTCTCCTTGGAAGGGAGATGCTCTACCAACTGAGCTACCACCGCAAATCAGATATATTTTACCAAAAAGACAAATTAAACACCTTATTCTGTTCTTTTTTGCTCTTTCTTTCTCTCTTTTTTTATTTCCTCTTTATCCTCAAGCAACCTGCCTTTATAAAGCTTAAATAAAAGTGGAAAAACTCCACATTCCTCACATTTTCCAAAGACAACTGTTTACACAACTTTACTTCTTTTTCGTAAATATCCTTAGAAATTAACCCAGATACTAACCCATCTTTACAACTATCTTTTTTATTCAAACCGGAAACTTTTTTAATAGCTTTCGTCATCACTCTTTCATTTTAACACCACTATCTTCCACCGACTGTCCTAAATTTGCACCGCCAAGAAAAGGATATCTTCCTTTTAAAACATCAAGAATATCAGCATGAATATCCTCCACCCCTCTTACTGTACCTGTAGCAGGATCAAAAACATCCATAGTAACAATTCGATCAACCAACTCCTCTGTCTTTGGTATGTAATTCCCAATGTCTATACAGCCTCTTAAATTTATCAGGTATTTCCATATCCAAACTTTCCCAATCTTACAAAAAAACACCCTTACCTTGTCAGGATTAGTGTATGTTTATTTCAACTTAACCTCTTAAGCAAATCTAACGTAGCTTTCACAGAAGGGTTGTCAGTGTTACTCAAAATTACCCTATCACCAAACTGATTAAATAATTTTGTTATAAATTCATCGGCCCAAGAAGGTGTAAATGTACTAACCCCTTCAAAATCTATTTTTATTTTTTCATCTTCAGATGTGTTCTTAAACTGCAAACTTACCACTGCAAAAGCCTCCCGACCGTCTTGGCGGGACGTTAATATGTCTCCAAATTTTTTTAGTCTTATTTCCATAATTTTAAAATTCAATTAGGGCCAAACACCCACTATAATATGTATTAATTCTATCTAATTTTAACTTTTCTTGCTCATTATCAATACTTACTCTTGCATTACCACTATAAAAAACGAGTTTTAACGGGTTTTTCATAACCACTTCTCGCACAAATTTAAGCCCATTCCCTCTCGCCTCCGGAGCCCTACCTGATATAACTTCTGTAAACGCTGTATACAAAGCATCTTCGTCATTTTCTATACTAGGTTTTACTTTTTTTAGCGTTCTTAAAACACCAAGACCTCTATCAGCCAACGCTATTTGTTTTTTATTAATATCAAACGCAAAAAAAGCACCTGTAATATCAGGCCAATTACCTAAGTTGTGGTCATATGAATTATTGCCAACCTCTCCAGTTACGGCAACAATCAAAGGATAATAATCCTTCAAAAACTCTAAACTTTTCAACGAGCTCTGAAGTTTTGACAATCTCCCCTTAAACTCAATACTGGTTGGACAATAAAATCTTTTTTCAGGCTCCTTAGGCACTCCCAAGATCCATTCCCTCGCCAACGCAAAAATGTCTTGTTTAAAAAGATCTAAATCAGCCAAAAAATAGTATCGATGACCACCAGAACTCCTTCTGGCAAGAAGTTTTCCGTTCTTGTCCCACCGTCTTAGTGTATCTATGGATACATCTAAATATTTTACTGCTTTTCCTACACTTAGCTTTTTATTTAACATAATCTATGCATATTTTATATCATATTTAACAAATCTATGCAAATAAAGACGAAATCTATGCAAACATCGCAGTCGGGGCACCGTTGTTTTTTGGTCACTTTTTTAAACAGATTCTACCTTGACTTAGACCAGAACTATCACTTTGACTAGGTGAAAGGTAAGATTTAGCTATGAAAAAAGATACAAATGTTTCTATTGCTCTAGCTTAAATACGATTAGAAAAGGGGTTCGTCGGGGAAAAGTTAAATACTACTGTAAAAATTGTTGTCATTGGTTCCAGATTAACCGAGCTAAAACTAAAAAGTTTGATGATAAAAAAGCTTTGAATCTTCATCTTTTGGGATTATCATTCCGTAGTCTGGTTGAGTACCGTTTAAGAAACGGGCGCTTTTTTTAGAGCCCAAGTTTTTGCTTTAGAGTCTTGAATCTTGTCTGATTACCAATAGCCACCTGAAGTGAACACTTGCCATTGGTAATCAAACGAAATTTGAAAACTTAAAGAAAAAACTCAGGTGACCGTTTTTGCAACGGTACCCACAGTCGGAGTGACAGGACTCGAACCTGCAACCTCAGCGTCCCAAACGCTGCGCGCTAGCCAGTTGCGCCACACTCCGAAAAAAGAGATTATATCAAGTTGTTAAGTGCCGAGGGCGGGACTTGAACCCGCACGACCGTAAAGGTCACAAGATTTTAAGTCTTGCGCGTCTGCCAGTTCCGCCACCCCGGCCGGAACAATTGAATTATAATATATCCCATGGATAAAAGCTTTTCAAACCTTTTGGAAAAATCTAAACCTAAAACTTTTACCGCCATTAACTTTGGTTGTCGCACTAACGCTGCCGAAACAAATCAACTTTCCCAAATCCTTCTTGACCATGGCTTTAAACCCAATAAGGATAGTCCTGGCCTCATCCTTGTAAACACCTGTGCCATCACCAAAAAAGGGGAAAAGGAATCTCTTCAAAAGATAAGGTCTTTAAAAAGAAACTTTCCTAACTCAACTGTTATTACCACAGGCTGTGCTGACCTTTCTTCTTTTGAAAAAGAAAAAAACATCTTAGTTCTTAAAAACAAAGATAAAAAGAAAATCCTAAAAGAAAGCGGAGGAGACTACCAACCCCAAATTAAAGACAAGTTCTCCGCCTCAAAAAAATATATCCTCAAAATTCAGTCTGGCTGTAATCAATACTGCACCTACTGTATTGTTCCTTATCGAAGAGACAAGCTCTGGTCCTTACCCATCAAAAAAGCCATAAAAGACACTAAAAAGGCAATTAATAATGGCTATACCCACCTCATTATCACTGGTGTCAATCTTGAACTCTACGAACCTGGTTTAGATAAACTCCTAAAAAATCTTCTTCAAAAAACCACTATTCAAGAGATATCCTACGGCTCAATCCCCGTAAATTCCATTACCAAAGATTTTCTAGATCTCTATAAAACCTATTCCAAAAGACTCTCTTCCACTATTCACATCCCGATCCAATCTGGTTCCGATAAAATCCTAAAACTAATGAACCGTCCTTACACCAGAAAACAAACTGAGGAAACAATAGAAAACTGTATTAAAAAGATACCCAATCTAAAACTACAAACCGATATTATTGTTGGTTTTCTGGGAGAAAAAGAAAAAGACTTTAAAGATACCCTGTCTCTCTTAAAAAAATATCCCTTTCAAAAAATTCACACTTTCCGTTTTTCAATGCGCCCTCAAACTGCTGCTGAAAAATTATTTGAAAAATATTCACTACCCACTCCACAGGAATCAAAAGAAAGAAGTCAGGTTTTAAGGTCTATAAAAATAAATCCTTGTTAGTTCTCTTCCTAAAACTTTAGAACAAAGTTGGGAACAATAAACAGTCTGTGGTTCGCGCCCTCTCCCTAAACCTCTAGATACCGCCAAATCACAAGGTTCAAGGTTCCTTCTCCTTGCAGGAACAACATTTTTTACACAACCAGACATGCCTTGATTACTACAACCAAAAAACCAATACTCTCCCATTAATTAAATTATATCCTATTCTCTTACCACAACCCTTACCACTGTAGAGCTATTAATACCATTTCTAGAAAAATCTCTCAAAAAAGGACAACAAACATTTACCTTTGCACCTATCCCTAAGGGCAACCTTCCTGCATATTCACAAATACTAGACCGACCTGAAAGATTACAACCAACCTCACTTGCTCTTTCACAATAAAATATGTGCTTTTCTTGAGGTCCCATGGTTGAAAATTATACCCTACCTCCCAAAGAATACTTCCACCTCATCAAACACTTCTTTTCTTAAACTTACTCTCTGCCCAGGGAACCTGGCCTTCTTGCCCCAGATATGAGCTCGTTTTACATCCTCCCTCATTTCCGTAGAAATTGCTCCCAAAACATCTAAAAATGTTTTTCCTTTTTCGATGATTAAAGGCTCTTCTCTATCTGCTTCTTTGTTCTTCTCTTCTTTAAGGTACACTCTCACTAATCCTAGTTTCTCCCAAATCTCTTGTCTAAGCTCTTCAATTCCTTCTCCTTTTTCAGCACTAATCACCAAAGCATCTTTCTTCCTGGTTTTCTTCTTATCACTCTTGTTTAAAACTCTAATCGCTTTCATATAAACCCTGCTTTTTGAAAAAGCATCAATCAACCTGTCTAAACTATCTATTCTTTCTTCGAACTTTATCTCTGCATTTTTTATTCCAAACTCCCAAGCAATCTCTGACACCATTTCTTCCGAAAAGCTCTTATAAGGATCAATCACCCGAATCGAACCTTTGGCTGTCTTTTTAATCCGAATTTTGGGCGGTTTTTGGTCTATCCTAATTCCTGCTCTATGAATCTCAGCCTCAACCTTATCCAGCCATTCGGGCCTGTCCACATCCGAAATTAAAACCATCAACTTTGCTGCCCGAGCTACTGATAAAACTTTCCTCCCAAATCCCTTATTCTCTGCCGCCCCTAAAAGAATACCGGGCAAATCCAAGATCTGTATTCTGGCTCCGTTTATCTCCATCATTCCTGGTATCACTCCGATAGTTGTAAAGTCATAGGCCCCAATCTTTGACTGGGCCGAACTTAATTTATTTAACAAAGTTGACTTACCTGCACTTGGAGGACCAACCAAAACTACTGTTGCATCTCCGTGATGTGCTACCGCATATCCCACTCCACCTCCACCGCCTTTTCCAGATACTCCCTCTACTTGCTCCCTCAGTCTTGAGAGCTTTGCTCTCATTCTCCCTATGTGGTGTTGAGTCCCCTTATGATAGGGTGTATCCCGAATCTCTTTTTCGACCCGGGCAATGGACATTTTTAATACATCAGTCTTGGACATCGCCATAACGCCCTTATTCTCTCATAAACCCAAACCTAAATGTATAATAAAGATCAAATGCTTTTTTCCTTCCTTTTTCTTATCTCCATCTTTCTTTTTCCCCGTCCTTCTCTTGCCCAGGAAAAAAACATTATTGGTCTTCACCTTACTCAACCGCAGGATCTAGAAAAAGCCGCCCTTTTAATAAACTCAAATGGGGGAGACTGGGGTTGGGTTACTATTACCATTCGTCTTGACCAGCTTAATCCTGATGCCTGGCAATCTTTTTTCAATACTTGCCGAGAAAAACATCTTATTCCCTTAGTTCGTCTCTCTACCTACTTTGACCAGGGAGTTTGGGTTGAACCCAAAATAGAACATATCGACCAGTTTTCTTCTTTTCTTAATAACTTAAATTGGCCAACCAAAAGGCAACATATCATCTTCTTCAATGAAGTAAACCGAGCTGATGAGTGGGGTGGAAAAGTGAATCCTCAATCTTTTGCCGACCTTACTATCTATGCCCACCAATCATTTAAAGACAAAAACCAAGAGTTCTACTTTCTTTCTCCCGGACTTGATCTTGCTGCTCCAGACCAACCTGACCAATATCAAAAAGCCTTCACTTTTTACCAGAATGTCTACAGCTACAATCCCAAGGCCCTCACTCTTTTTGACGGCCTGTCTTCTCACTCCTATCCCAATCACGGCTACATTGGCACCCCCAAAGACACAGGGGCTACCAGTATCCTTGGCTACCAACACGAACTCTCTTTCTTAAAAAACCTAGGAATAAATAAAGAGTTTCCTATCTTTATCACCGAAACTGGCTGGCCACACCGAGAAGGGGAATCACCTCAAAACACCTATTACACCGTTAAAACCAGCGCTGACTTTCTTTTGGAGGCCATAAAAATCTGGCAAACTGATTCTAAAGTTCAGGCTATCACCCCTTTCATTTTTAATTACCCTTACCCACCTTTTGACCACTTCTCTTGGCTTGATAAAAACGAAGAACTCTATCCCGAATACCAGAAAATCGCTGAGTTTCCTAAAGTAAAAAACAGTCCTGAGCAAGTCACTTCCTGGCAAATGGAAAAATACCATCTTCCTCTTTTTGTTCTCTCTGAAAAAACCCAAGAGGGGAGTATTACCTTAAAAAATACTGGTCAATCTATCTGGGGAGAAAAACCATTTTGTATAGACTCTGAATCTACCCAAAACATTACCACTCAAAGAATTTGTCTCCCTGAAGATAAATTAGTAATCCCCAACACCAGTCACACTTTTAAATTCTACTTTCAGATAAAAAAGGAAACATTACCACCCAAGTCTTTTATTAGTTGGGAAAACACACCCCCCCTTGAAATTGAAAACATCAAACTTCCTTTCCAAAATAAAGTCATCTACCATCCTAAAACTGGAATATTGGGGAAAATAAGGGCTTTTTTTAAAAACCTCTAATAAAGTGTGAGCCGTACAGGGCTCGAACCTGTGACAACCTGCTTAAGAGGCAGGTGCTCTACCAACTGAGCTAACGGCCCAAAAACTGGTACCCCCGAAAGGAATCGAACCCTCATCCCTGGTTCCGAAGACCAGTGCTCTATCCATTGAGCTACGGAGGCCCAAAGTATCCCCAGTAGGATTCGAACCTACGACCTCCTCCTTAGAAGGGA
Organism: Candidatus Shapirobacteria bacterium; assembly: GCA_030613565.1. Classification (GTDB taxonomy): domain Bacteria; phylum Patescibacteriota; class Microgenomatia; order UBA12405; family JAUWLS01; genus JAUWLS01. The sequence continues at coordinate 10,515 of JAUWLS010000019.1, forward strand.
GGCGCTCTATCCAACTGAGCTATGGGGACAAACAACCCACACTTTTAGCTTTCAAACTGCCTGGTATTTTAACACTAGCTAATTAAATTGTATAATAAAAGACTTTTTGCCGGAGTGGCGGAATTGGCAGACGCGCACGGTTTAGGACCGTGTGCCTTCGGGTGTGTGGGTTCAACTCCCACCTCCGGCACAAAAAGTGACCCTTTTCTCACAATACTCTATACTAATTTCATGCCTCTTTTTATAAACATCCTCCTTCTTCTAAATTCCATATTCCACATCTCTCCGGTCTTTGCCCAAAATACCAAACTTAAATCTGACTACAACTATAGTTTCTCTATCTATCAACAAACCTACTCCCAGTTTCAACAAAGTCGTCAAGCTTATCTTAAGTTTTCTACCTTAAATACCCAAGAAGCTGCTGTTCCTGACGCCAGAAAGGCTCAACTTGCCCGTCTAGAAACTGTAAAAACCTATCTTTATCTTCAAAAAGACAGTTTGTCCACTCACCAAATCTCCTCTCCAACTGAAACCGAGATAATTCTTCAAAACATAAATCAAAAAATCGAGGCCTTTGATCAACTTTCCAAAACCACATCATCCATAACCTCCATAGAACAAATCAACCAAAATAATGATTCTTTCAATACTCTCTACGAAGAAACCAAAGAACTAATCATTCAAGCCCAAATTCGCTCCCAAGCCAACCGACTTTTGGAAACCTTAAAACAAATCAGTCAACTCCTTGATTCCCTAAACCAAGGCCCTATTCCCAATCCAGCCAAACAATCCTGGATCACTCAAACCAAAAAAGACTTAGAAAAAGCAAACCAAGAGATAAACTCAGCTCTTCAGGCCCCTCTTTTAAAAAAGGTTAAAAATAATCCTTACCAAAAAAACCTCAAAGACAGTCTTGAGTACCTAAACCAATCTCAAGAAACTCAACAAAAAATTCTAAAAAATGCTCTAGAAATTAAAAACTTACTATGAACGATCAAGAAACCATAATTCAAAACCTAGACCTTCCCACCCAAAACCCTCATCCAGAACCCCAAAAAAAGAGGACAAATCCTCTTGCTTCAAAAAACAAAAAGATCTTTTTTATTCTTCTACCTTTATTAGGCGTCTTACTTCTCCTTTTAGTTCTTTCTCTCTTTGTAAAACCTCAAGTCAATACTAATACCCAGAAACCCACTATTCCCACACCCCAGGTCAGACCAATCTCCACCCCAGTCTTAAACGATTTAGATCAAAAGATTCAGTCTATTCAAAACGATATAAATTCTTCCCAAACCCTACCCCTACCTGACATTAATTCTGATATCAGTCTCTAGACAAATAGTTTCCTGTTTCTGTACTCACTACAATCTTGTCTCCCTTTTTTACAAACAGAGGAACTAAAACCTTTGCCCCTGCCTCTGTGATTGCATCCTTCATTGCCCCGCTTACTGTATCTCCTTTTACCGCTGCTTCTGTCTCTGTAACCTCCAAAACTACTTTATTTGGCAAACTAATTCCCACCACCTTATCCTCGTAAAACTGAACCCTACAATTTGCCCCTTCAACCAAAAAACCTATGTCTTTTCCTAAAACTGAAAGCGGCACTTCATACTGCTCATAACTTCTAGGATGCATAAAAGTACAATTAGTCTTATCGTTATAAAGATACTGTAATTCTTTGGTCTCTACATAGACCTCTTCTATTTTTTCAGCTGACTTAAAAGTAAACTCAACTGTTCTTTTGGTCAAAATACCTTTTAGCTTCACTTTATAAAAGGCCGATCCTTTTCCAGGAGAGGTAAAGGTAAAACTAGTTATCTGATGAGGTTCATTATGAAAGTTGATATAAATTCCCTTTTTAAAACTTGCCGGCGATATAATTCCCATAACAAGCGATTATATCAGATACTTTTATTAAAAATTCTCTTTTTAAGACTAAAGCTGACAATTTTTGAACCTATAGGTACCAAAAAAAACCCCAGAGTAACACTTTAGAGGAGCCACCCCGGGATCTGTCTTATAATATATCACCACTAACAAAAGATGTCAAACTACTACAAAACTATACAGTTCTCTTTTTTTGAACCAAAACAAAATTACTCGGACCCAGCCAAAGACCAGACAAAAAAGCTTGTAACACTTTCTCTCCCGTAGAAAGTAGAGGGGAGGGAAACATCTTTTTTATGTACCCTCTTCTAAAATATGAGGCCGACACTTCTTTTTCAACCTCAAACCCCGCCTTCTTTAATTTCTTATTTATCGACTTGGGATGATAATTATTAAAAGGAATGCTTCCTTCAATCACATTTTTAAATGATCTTTTATCAGTTGGTTCTTCATCTTTTGCATAAGTAAAGTCTCTTTTGAAAAACGCTCTTATTCTACTAAGCAAATGTAACTTATTTGCGTACTCTAAAATCAAATAACCATTCTTCTTTAAAACCCTGTTTATCTCAACAAACACCAAATCTAAATCCTCAACATGATGAAGTACTCGAACCACCAAAACCACATCCACCGATCTTGTCTTGCAAGGGATTTTCTCTAAACTTCCTTCTCTAAGTTCTACTTTTCCTTCTCTTTTAATTTTTTTGTAAGCCAAATCCAAAAGTTTTTTAGAAGGCTCTACTAAAATTACTTTCAGAAACTTATCGATATAGACTTCTGTCAAACGTCCAAAACCTGCCCCAACCTCCACGACTTTTTTCTTCTCCTTGTCCTCAATCAAATCCAAAAGTTGACCCAAAACTGTCTTATCTACCCCTGATTCATAAGCTCTACCTTTCCAATAATCCTCATAACTATACCGAGGATCATCGTAGTAAACGCTCATTTCTCCCCCTTATTTCTTTTCAATATCATCTAAAAACTGATTAACTCCAAAAGCCCAACTTCCATTAGATAGGGGAGCATACTTTTTCATAATATCCTCTGGTGTCTTATATCCCTTATCAAAATATTCTCTCTTAAGGTAAGCTGCATACTTCTCCAAAGATTCTTCATAGCTCTCAAAACACATTGTCCCTCTCGAGTGAATTCCATATCCCCAGCAATTATGACAATTTGGTGGCTGTTTCTTACAAAGGTTTGATTCTTGTTGGGCAATCGCCACAATTAATCTGTAATCTATTCCGTTTTTCTGAGACAACTCAAAAATAAGATCTGCATGCTCCACCAAAGGTGAGTTATACCTTTCTAGATACTCTCTCAAAAGCACTGGCCTTGCATCTGCCCCCAAAACAATGCCTGATTGTTCTGATTCCAAGTCCCCACTTGCTTCTCCAATCACTGGTTCCTCTTCAGAAAAAATACTCCTATTAATCCTTGCCGTCACCATCTCACCATCAGTCCCCACCACCAAAAACAAGACCAATCCTATGAATAAGGGTGTAACTACCAAATAAGAAAGGACAAAAAATATCCTATCTTTCCAAGATTTTGAAGATAAAAATATCATACAATTCCCCGCAAAAACTCCTGTTTTTACTACCTCCATCCTATCTTTATTGCTCCCCACTGTCAATTGACTTAAACCTGACTTACCTTTAAACTAAAAGCCATGAAAAAAACCCAAAGCTTTAAAAAAAATAAAGACGGCTCTTTCACCATATCTGTAGTCATTACTCAAACCCAGCTCGAAAAGCAACAAGAGAAAACTTTAAAGTCTCTTGCCTCCACTCTAGAAGTTGAAGGCTTCAGAAAAGGACAGGTTCCTTTAGATATTGCTAAAACCAAAATTGACCCCTCTCAACTAATAAACGAATCCATCCAAGAAATTCTAAACGGACTTTATTCCGATCTCATTAAAGAACACTCTCTAAATCCTATCCTCCCTCCTCGAGTAAAAGTTCTTCCTCCCAAAGATAAAAACGATAAAGACTTTGCTGTCGAGCTTTCCTCCTGTGAAAAACCAGTCCTCACTTTAAAGGACTACCAAAGCGATATAAAGGCCATCAATGCTAAAGGGTCAATTTGGACTCCTGACAAAAAAGGTGAATCCCAAACCGAAGAAGACAAAAACCTAAAAAGAGATCAACAAATCCAAAAAACCCTAGACACACTTCTTAAACTCTCCGATCTCACTCTCTCTGGCTTCTTGGTTGAAGAGGAAACCAACAGAAAACTATCTCAGTTAATCGACCAAGCCCAACAAGCTGGAATGAAACTTGAAGATTACTTCAAAGCCAAGCAAACCTCTCTTGAAGAATTTAAAAAGAACTTCAAAAAACAACTAAAAAACGAATGGACGGTAAATTTAATCTTAGAGAAAGTTGCTGATGATCTTAAAATCACCATTACTCCCGAAGATGTCGAAAAAAATATACCCGAAAATGCCAAAAAAACCGCCGATCGCCGTCTATTGGCTCAAATCCTAAGACAAAGACAAGCCATAGAAGCTCTCCAAAAACTTTAAATCCCTGCCTCCCAAGCATCCCATAATACTAGACTTTAAATAGCGCCTGGTGTATAATACGGCCATGTTTGATCCGCTCGCTACAAAAGCAAACAAGAAAAAGGTCAATGTTAATTCTGCTGAAATCTTAAAAGAACCTAGTTCTGGGTCTTCAAACGTGCAAGAAAAATTCCCTCAAAGCAGGACTCTTTTTGAACAAAAAGAAGCTCTAGAAAGAAAATTCAAAAAAGAGTTTCTCTACCAAGCTCAAAGGATCCGAGTTGAAGAAAAAGAAATTTTCAATCAAGAAAAAGAAAAACTTAAGGAACAGATCCAAGACCTTAAAGTGGAAATCAGTGCCATGGCCCACTCCACTGAGGAACTAGAAACTGAAGTTAAAAAGGCTGCCCTTACTGATCCTAAAGAAGTAAACACCTACCAAGTAAACTTCCTAGAAAGACTAAAAGACTTCATTAAAAACTTCAGAAAAAATCTTGATGAAGCCACCGAATGGCTAGAAACCATGAACAAAAGAACTAGTAAAAGATTCTGGGGGAAAGTTAAAAAAGGCGGATCCTCCTATCTAATGTCAGGTGAACACTCCGCTTCCCGATCTGCTGCTTAAAAAATGCCACCAATACCATCAATAGAACTGATAACCAAAAGACAACAAAGAGATAGGTTGACCTCTAACCAAATAATAGCTCGAGAAAGGCGTAAAGTAAGTATACTGGAGAGAGCAAAAAAACAACGAGGAAGTGTAAGATGGCCCCAATCAACAAGAGTCAGTAACTAAACAAGAAGGTGTTTCTTTTCATTTGCTATAATACCCCTAACCTTTTCGAGCCTATGGCTCAGTTGGCTAGAGCGCTTCATTGACATTGAAGAGGTCACTGGTTCGAGTCCAGTTAGGCTCACACTTAGTTCCTGCTATAATAAAAAACATGAACAGTAAACTTACTATCCCTTCCACTACTAGCCTCTAGGGCCTGGTTTGTTGTGCAAGTTTACAAAGACCGGCTCAAAGAGGCTGGTTTTTTTTATACCCTTTATCCATTAGAATTAACATTAGATGAAAACAAAAAACGAAAACAACTTAGAAGCTCTTAGACATTCCACAGAACACGTCTTAACCCAAGCCATGTTAGAACTCTATCCTGGCAAACTTAAGATGGCTATGGGACCTGCTACTGACCAAGGCTTCTACTTTGACTTTGAACCCAAGAAAGACTTTAAGGTAAATGAAGAATTGTTTCCCAAAATCGAAGAAAAGATGCAGGAAATAATCAAAAGAAACCTTCCTTTTACTCAAAAAGAGGTTTCTGTTGACGAAGCTAAAAAACTTTTTAAAGACAATCTCTATAAACAAGAATGGCTAGATGAAATCGAAAGCAGGGGAGAGAAGGTTTCTGTTTACTACACTGGAAAAAATGAATTTGTTGATCTTTGTAAAGGTCCTCATCTTAAATCCACCGGGCAAATTAAAACCTTTAAACTTCTTTCCGTTGCCGGGGCCTACTGGCATGGTGACGAAAAAAACAAAATGCTTACCCGTATTTACGGCACCGCTTTTTTCAACAAGAAAGAATTAAAAAAATACATCTGGCAACTGGAAGAAGCCAAAAAACGCGACCATCGCCTTTTAAATCAACAACTCAAACTTTATCAAGCTTCAAAAGAATTAGGACGGGGCCTGATCACCTTGCTTCCTAACGGTACTGTTATTGCCGAAGAACTCGAGGCTTGGGCCAAAAAAACTGAAAAGGATTGGGGTTATCAACACGTTCTTACCCCCCACATTGCCACCGAAGATCTCTTTCGCCGCACTGGACACGTCCCTTACTATCTTGCCCATATGTACCCACCTATGAAAATGGAGGAAAAAGGCGAAGGGGAAAAAGAAGTTTATTACCTAAAACCCATGAACTGTGCCCATCATCACCTGGTCTATAAATCCGAACCCCGAAGCTACCGCGACTTACCTTTGAGAATCGCTGAATATGGTACCGTCTATCGTTACGAACAGTCTGGTGAATTACATGGCATGATGCGTGTCAGAGGCCCTATCCATCAGAATGACGCTCACATATTCTGTACCTTAGATCAGGCTGGAGAAGAATTCAAAAAAGTTATGGATCTTCACAAATATTATTACAACGCTCTCGGACTAACTCAAGACGATTATTATCTATCTGTGGCCATTCGTGACAAAACTAACAAAGAAAAATATTTAGGTCAAGATAAGATGTGGGAACAAGCTGAAAAATTAACCTTGGATTGCGTTAAAAAATCAGGT